>DATFZN010000054.1:0-20672 GCA_035314425.1 Candidatus Acidiferrum sp.
CCTCTTCTACATAAAACAAAAAGCCCGGCAATCTTCACCGAGCCTTCCGAACAATGCCTCATCTTCGGTCATCCCACGACTACCAGGGAAAGAGTTTTTTAAGTCCCTTTTTCTTACTACTCGACTCTTTCGTATTGGTCGAATCCGTTGCTGGAGCAGCATTATTGGTCTTCGCCGCGTCTGTCGCCGGAGCTGCTGTCGTCCCGTCTGTCTTTGCCGCATCAGTTGAGCTGGTCGTGCCACTTGCCGGTGCTGCCCCTCCATCTCCGGTGGCGGGGGGAGCGGTTGCCACGGGGGCAGGCGAAGCTGTGCTGCCATCGGTGCTGGCAGGTGTCTCCGTTGTTGGCGCCGGGCCAGTATTCACATCTTCCACACTCCCGGCTGTCGATGCCGCTGGAGCAGACTGTCCAGGCGAAACCGTTCCGACGATGCTGCTGGCGCCTTTGCCCGGTCCCGTTCCGACGACATTCTTGCCCGACAAGATGTCTGTCGCCGATGCGGTTTCGCTCTCGGGCTCCATCTGCGGCATTCCATTGTGCGCTGCGGTATCTACGTCTGGGCCGGAATGCAAAGCTCCGATGCCCCGGTGCAAAAGGCCTTCCTTCGGCCGCGGCGTATTCTGCTCCGCCGTCATCCAAGCCACGGCTTTCGGATCGGGTTGCGGCACCGGCACGCCGAGCGCCACCAGTTTTGCCTTCGCATCCGCATCGTATTTCGAAAGAGGATAATTCCTCACGATCGCCGCATAGTATCCGCCGGCGATATCTTTCCGCTCACTTTTCTCGAAAATATCCCCGAGCATCCACAAAGCTTGGTCCGTCTTGCTATAGAGCGGATAACGATTTACCAGGGGAATTAGCCGCCCCGCAGCCGCGCGCTTATCACCCTTGATGTAGTAGTAGTAGGAGATTCGAAATTGCGCTTCCGCCAGCACTTCCTGTACTTCGCGTAATCGTTGTTGAGCCTCTGGAGCTAGGGGATCCTTGGGGTATTTCGACAGGAAAATCTGAAATTCATCCTCGGCAGCTTTCGCGTGGGTATTGTCTCGATCCGCTTTCGGCATTTCGTTGTAATTGCACATCGCCACCTGCATTTGAGCGTACGCCGCTTCGGGCAGGAAAGGGAAGAACACGATGAAGTCCTTATAGCCCGCGATCGCCTGGGTGATGTTCGAAGATCCGCCTTCTTTGTAATAGGAATCTGCGACCGCGAGCTTGGCCTTTGCCAGGTACTCGCTGTCCGGGTAAGTGTTGATTAACGTCTGCATTCCCAACCGGCCCGCTTCATACCTGCCGCGCTTGATGTCATCGGCCGCGCGGTCGTAGAGAATCTTGTCCGGTTCCGCTGTATTGGCGGTGTCGGTCGACTTATCGACCGGTTTCTTCTTTCCAATAATCGGAATTTGCGCAGTGCACACGCTGGCACCAACCAGCATCAGCGCACAAAACAGAAGAAGCGCGAAACGCCTCACCCTTCACCTCTCTCTAGTGCTCTCTTGGTCTCGGTGCGCTCCGGAATCCAGTTTGGGCTGGTCTCCCTAACCGGTTCGCACTATGCCAGTATAACCTGAACGAAAGACCAGCCAACCCTATAACTTGCCCTTTCGTACAGTCGCCCATGGGATGCCTCCGGCACCTCTACGGGTTTTCCGTGCCTGGCCGTGCCGCGACCTCCTCACCTAGCCCTCCTGGTCATCTGGTGTAGCGCTCGCTTTATACCAGATCTCCGTTTGGCGCTGCCTCTTCTCTCTGATCCCGCGCACCCATTCACTCCCTCAGCAATTATTTCTATTTTGTAATACACACTGCTTCTCTCTCTCTTTACAATGAGTTATCGCCTTCCCGAACGCGAAGGCCCAACTCATGGAAAAACGAAAATTCCTTTTTGCTTCGCTCTCTGGCCTTGTCGGTGACATTGCCTGGCAGGTTCTCAAAGAAGGTCACGATGTACGCTATTTCATCGACAACGAGAAGGAACGCGACATCGCTGACGGATTTGTCCCTAAGTCCAAAGACTGGGAAAAGGACGCGCACAACTGGGCCGACATCGTCGTTTTTGACGATACCCTCGGCCAGGGCGCTCGCGCCCAAGCTCTCCGCGCCGCAGGAAAGCCCGTGATCGGCGGCACAGCGTATACGGACAATCTTGAAGACGATCGCTCTTTCGGCCAGGAAGAACTGAAGAAGGCCGGTGTCACGATTATTCCCTACCAGGAATTCGACAACTTCGACAATGCCATAGATTTCGTCAAGAAGAATCCCGATCGCTATGTCATCAAGCCCAGCGGGGAAGCGCAAAACGTCAAGCGCCGCCTATTTGTGGGCGAAGAAGAAGATGGCGACGACGTTGTCGGCATGCTCGAAGCCTACAAGCGAGCCTTCTCCGATGAAATAAAAGTTTTCCAATTGCAGCGCCGGGTCTCGGGCGTGGAAGTCGCGGTCGGTGGTTTCTTCAACGGCAAAAAGTTCGTTACGCCCATCAACATCAATTTCGAGCACAAGAAACTTTTCCCCGGAGAAGTTGGACCTCCCACTGGCGAGATGGGCACAGCCATGTTCTGGAGCGAGCCCAACGCGCTCTTCAATCGCACTCTGTTAAAAATGGAAACGAAACTAGCCGAAGAGGGCTATGTCGGCTACATCGACGTCAACTGCATCGTCAACAACAACGGTATCTACCCGCTCGAATTCACTTCGCGCTTCGGTTACCCGACGATCAGCATTCAGCAAGAAGGTATGCTTACGCCGATCAGCGATTTTTTCTGGGAATTAGCCAACGGCCTTGAGCCCAAGTGGCGCACCAAGAGCGGCTTTCAGATTGGCGTCCGCATCGTCGTTCCGCCATTTCCATTCGACGATGAAGAGACCTTCAACTCTTTCTCGAAAAACGCCGCCATCGTTTTCAAGCGCCCCACCACGGAAGGCATCCACATCGAAGATGTGAAACAGCTCAATGGCCAGTGGCTCGTGGCAGGCACTTCTGGAGTGGTCCTGATCGTCGTAGGTACGGGGCAAACCATGAAACAGACTCAGGCCCAGGTCTACTCCCGCATCAAAAACATTCTCATCCCCAACATGTACTACCGCACCGACATTGGCGACCGCTGGGTAGAAGACTCTGACAAACTCCACAATTGGGGTTATTTGCGTTAAGCGCGATTTCGGCCGCAGTGCCCGTGGCCCTAAAACTTGCGTGATGCCATCTTTTCCCTTCGCGCCCCGCCCCCGCTGAGGTAAACTTCTTGCCGGTTGCTCTGTCTCGGAGCTTTTATGAAACGTTTTCTAGCCGGCTTGTTGATTCTAGGCATGACCCCGCTCTTCGCCCCTTTGCCTTCCTCGTCGCAGAAAAGGGATGAGGTCGCCAAAACTACCCTCAAAGTCGGCGACCCGGCCCCAGAGTTCACTCTTTTGAGCGATCAGTGGAAATCGGTCAAGCTCAGCGATTATCGCGGGAAGAAGAACGTCTTTCTCGCCGTTTACGTTCTGGCCTTTACCGGTGGCTGAACCAAGCAACTCCAGGCGGTCCAGTCTGGAATTGCTTCGGGAAGGATTTCTACCTCAGATACGGAAGTATTCGGAGTCAGCATCGATTCACCTGCTGCCAATGCCGCATTCGCCAAACAGATTGGCGTTACATTCCCACTGCTAAGCGACATGAACAAGAAAATGCTTACCGCCTATGGGATTCTCAAAGGCTACGATCAGCAGAACCAAACCTATGAGTGGGCGCAGCGCGCTAACATCGTGATCGACAAAAACGGTATCATTCAACACATCGAAGAAGGTGACAGCGCGGTCGATCCGAACAACGCCCTGACCATGTGCACCAAATTGCACAACAAAGCAGATACGAAGTAGTCGCGAATTCGCTACCGCACGAAGTACCCAGTCTTCGTCCGAATTTTCACGCCATCCTCCTTGGCCTTCACGGTAATCTTCCGAAAACCTTCTTCCTTACTCTTGCTTGACGGGTAATATCCAACCTCATAGGAGGTCCTTAGCTCTTCGGCTATCTGTCGAAAGTATTCGTGCGGGTCCGTCTCCCTCGCATCCACATGCATGCCGCCTGTTTCCTTCGCAATCCGGTCCATCACGCTGATTCCATATTTGTTTCGAGAATTGAGCCTTCCATGCTTTTCCTCCGTGTACCGAATCGCGTAGAACACCACATTCGCCGTCTGGGCCGCTTCGACTGTGGTCATCATGTTGTGCGAACTTGAGTTATCTTCCCCATCGCTGAACATCAAAATTGCTTGCCGTCCACCGGCCTGCTCCAATTTCTCCGTCACGCTGTAATAAATCGAATCGTAAAACGCCGTGCCAGCTTCTCGGGTGTCATCTGGCCCCAACTCCGGAAAATGCCTCTTCCCCTTATCAAACAGTTTGTAACTCTCAATAATCTCTTCCGCCGAATTCGTGTAATCGGTCACCAATCGAATGTGATTCCCAAAGCAAACCAGAAATACCCGATCCTTCGGCCCCAACACTTCTTTCAAAAATACCTGTAAATCTTTCTCATGCTGCTTTCCAAAATGATCCTGGCTCCCGCTCACGTCCACAAGCAATGCCAACGTCAACGGCAGATCCGTACTCTTTGCAAAAAATTCAATCTTCTCTGGCACCCCATCCTCAAACAACTGCACATCATCCTTCGTGAGATTCTTTACCAGCCCTCCGCGCGAATCCCTGGCCGTGAACGCCACGTTCACCAAATTTACATCCACCCGGATCGGCTGCTGCCCCCCAATACCCTCCGCCAGCACCGTGCACAATGCCACAGACACCATCGCCATTATCGTCCGCATACACACCACCTCGCCTGCGTGATGAACGCATTCGTCGGCCATTTTGTTCCGGGAATATTCTTGCGGTTCCGCTCGGCTCTACGTCCTCTGTGCGAACTCCCCGCTCCGTCCTCACCTAGTACGTAGAACGGAAAGGTTCATTTCTAATTCGCCACCGTCAAATCGACTTCCGACGATACGGCGATTTGCGATCCGCCGAGCGGCGCCTGATCAATCACCGTTCCATGTGGCCATTGCGACGCATCGACATAATGTATCTTTGTTCGCAAGTGCGCATGATCCATCCGCCGTTCGACGTCCAATTCATTCAGCCCTACTACGTAGGGCATCACGTAGGAAGCCTCCCGCGGCATTCCCGCTACCAGAAAATCAACTCGTGGAGTTCCCGCGCCTTTGCCCGGCTTGGGATTCTGGATCACGACCGTATCCGGGGGCGCATCGGGAAGCACGACGCTCGACACCTCGCCCACCTGTAGCCCGGCCCTAAGCAGTTGAATCCGCGAGACACGCAACGTATTTCCTTCAAGTGACGGAATCTCCAACTGTCTTTGTCCGAGGCTCAGGACGACGTGCGCCTGCTGCGATACTTTCATCAACATTCCGGGCGGTGGAGTCTGCCGCACGACTTGGTTGATGGGCACGTCGCTATAGACGCGATCCGCCACGTTTAGCAGCAATCCCTTCGACCGCAACGCTTGCGCCGCTTCCCCAACATTTTTTCCAACGAGATTGGGCATCGTCGTTTCTCGCCCGTGAATCGCGATTCGCATCGCTGTAATAGCGCTTAAAAAGGCCGCCGACGCCAGGATAAATACCAGGAACGCCATCCGGGTCAGCCATTCCAATCGTTCTCGCAGCGTCATACTCGCCAGTGTCAAACCTCACGCCATCCAGGTCAATTCTTTTCGCTCCGCCGTTTCGCACCAAACCAATCCCAATCCATTTCGACCACCGCCCTCTCGTTAACCCTCGGAGGGTCATGTTTTCCGATCGCCGGTCAACCTAGTTGCTGACGAGTCCCGCAGTCAAAAAGGCTAGCTTGCCTTCCGTGCTCCTGGTGCTAGCTTTCCCGCGATCTATCTACCGGCTAGTTCTTCAATTGCGGTGCCGGATACTCCGGAAGCTTCTCCTTGGTTGTATCCGCACGTTTTACTTCCAACTCGTCAAACAGCAGCGATGGGGCAATCACCGTCTGACCAATACCGTTTGTTCGATTGCTCACCAGCGGATCATTCCCGAGCGCAATCAGATCATTTCGCAGCGCCCGAATATCGAGCTCGTTAAACACAGCGCCGCGTACCAACTCCTCATGTCCGTCGCTCACGTAGACGCGATACAACAATCGTGGCGAATTTCCGGGCCCTAGGGTATCCACGCGATAGGCATAGGGCTTCGATTGCTCCCCGGCCATCTGCAGTGCCTTCTTCTTCAACGCCTCGACTGATTCGGGCTCTGAACTTTTCACAATCAACGTTCCGATTGCAGGCCCCGGATTCGTCCCCGGTGATGACCGCCCATGCCCATTTGAAGCAGGGAAGTCGCGGATCGGTTGCCGGTTCACCAGGTAGCTCTCTAACACGCCCGCATCTACGACCGTTACTTCCTGTGCCTTTACGCCCTCGCTATCGACAGTGTAATATCCCAGCAATTTCTTGCCTTGAAATTCCTTCAGCGTCGGGTCATCCACCACAGAGACAAACTTCGGCAGTATCCGCGTTTTGTAACTTGTCGCAAATGCACCCGTGGTGCGATTTGGCCTTCCGAGGGGGGGCTTTCGCCCCAGAATATTTCCGCCAATCATTCCCGCCACCACATCATCTGCTGCATCCGGAGTAAACAGTACTGGCCCGCGATACGATTCTTCGACGATCGGCGCCTTTCGCAGCGCTTCGAGCGTGTCCAGCATGTTTGTCGCTTCTTTCAATAGCGCCTCACGACCCGGCAGATCGCCGGGCAGTGCTTCGGCCCAATACGGGCTTCGGCTGAGGCGCATTCCATCTTCGGCCTGCGTTGTTCCGCTCACTGACACCGAGGCGGTTGTCCGTCCATCTCGCACGATGCTGCCTTCCGAATTTACTAGATACTCATTTGTCGCGTTGAATCGCGCCGCGGCCGTCAGTGATTGCAGTTCAGGGTATTTCCGGTAAAGGTTCGTCAAATCCGATACGGTTTTCTTCCATGAGTCTTCATCCACCTTCAGCTTTACCGTTTCGCCTACCGCGCTGATTACCGGCGCATGGGCAAAGTCGTCCACCGGATTTGGGTCCGCGCTGAATTGTTTCAAACTCGACAGCTTCTCCGCATACGCATCCGCTGCTTGTTTATACGCTTCGTCGGTCAACAACCAGATTTGCCGGCGCAAGGCGACGCTATCGTTATCGGTTGTCAGAATCGAAGCGGTGCCCACTCCCTGGTTATAAAAACTGTCCTGCTTGTAATCTCCGAGCCGCACCACCACGCGCAAAACCCGCACATGATTCCTTTGATCTTCCCGTAACGCTCCGAAGGCAGCTTCGGTGTTGTACTCCTCGACATCATGCACTCGATATTCCAGGTAATAAGGACGCTGCACCTGATCCATCTTGAGCGTTGAAGTCGATCGATCCAGCTCTGTCAATAACGCTTCAAGCAACGGATCTCCCTTTGCCGCGGCATGGGCCGCTTCCGTTGCATTTGGTGGAACTGCCTTGGCATTTGGCTTTCCGGAATCACTCTTTCCTAACGTGGGTGTTCCCGGAATCCACAGAACAACTAGCAAAATGAGGAGCGCCACTTTCAGCAAGGAGGGATGCGTCGTACTCATGGCTTCACCTCCGCTTGCGTGACTACGTCCTTGCCGGCGCCCGACGTGGCGGTCTCAAATCCCGGCGGCGGCAATATCGGTGGCCGGTCGCGCCCATGCGCCTGCTTCTGCACTTCCATCTCGCTGAACAGCATTGCAGGTGCAGCAGCCGATACCGGCACACTTCCGCTTTCCGCTCCGCACACGCCGTTGAACACGTGTTGCTTGTCTCCGGTAGTGATGATTCGCGTAAGCGACGCGAGCGGCGTACCGACGATATCCACTCCACGCACGAGTTCGTCCGGCCGGCCGTCCGCATACACCTTGTAAACGATCACTGGCAGCACCTGGAACGATTGCGGCAACGACCGCGTCGTCAACGTGAACCCGCCCTGAATATCATCGAAATACAGGCCGTAGGGCTTGCCCTGCTTCTTGGCTTCCTGGCGCAACCTTTCCTTCATTTGCGATTCGGGCATGGTCTGGCTGGAAGACACAATCAGATTTCCTTGTCTTCCCGTGGGCATCAGTCCCGGTTGATTTCGTCCATGCCCATTGGACACGTCGAATCCTTTGATCGGCATCCGCGACATCAGGAAACTCTGCAACACGCCGTTCTTGATCACTTCTACACGCTGTGCGGGCACTCCTTCATTGTCGTACTCATACGTGCCCGACAATTTCACACCATCCAGTTCCTTCAGCGTCGGATCGTCTGCGACACTCAAAAAAGTAGGCAGTATTTCCTGCCCAACTTTTTTCGTGAATGTCTGTCCTTCATCCTCATCCTTTTGCCGGTGTCCTTCTAATCTGTGCCCCAGCACTTCGTGGAAAAAAACCGCTGCCGCTCTACCACTCAGCATGGCTGGGCCGTCGTAGGGCTCCGCCACGGGAGCTTTCCGGAGTGCTTCGAGGTCCGCCGCCATCTTTTCAATCTTCGCCATCAGCTCCGTTTCTTTCGGCAACCCCGCTGCCGTTGGCGCCTGGAATGTTTCCACCCGCAGCAAATCCATGCCGTCATCGGCGCGCGTTTGCGCCTCCATCACCAGTCGCGCCGAAGCTCCCGGGGTTGCCAGCGATGACCCGTCGCTTGTCACCATTCGCGAATTGGCCACGGAAACCTGCAACACCACTGTCGAATAATAAACGTCTGGATATTTCGAGAATCCTGCCGATATCCGCCGTATCTCCGCTTCCCACGCAGATTTGTCGAAGGCCGGCTGCGTCAACTTTTCCCCTACGTGAACTTTGGGTACTTCCTTTGAAAAATCCGGTGACCTATCCTCTTCTTCTGCGCGCACTGCCGTGTTTGTCTTGACGTTTAGATAGGCAGGTGCAGCCTTCTTGTAACCGTGATCTGTCAATTCCCACAACAGCCGCGCTGTTGCATCCGTATCATCATTGAGCGGCAACGTGCCTGACGTCATCCCACTCGACCGGCTTTGTCCGTGGGTATTATCCAGCTCCGGGGTTCCCACCCGCATCACCACATCCGCCGAGCGCCGCCTCATCACCGAATCCGACAACAATCCGCCGTACGCTCCCGCGATCACAATCACGTCTTGATCGTTCACCGTGTAGCTCAAGAAATACGGCGCGGGATCGCTTTTCGACAGATCCGTCTTCGCGCGGTTCAACTCGGATTGCATCACCCCCAGAATGGGGTCTGTTGCCGTCGAGCTCGCCTTCGTCGCCGCAGGCTTCGCGTCTTTTTCCGCAGCCGGTATCGGCAAGCAAGCCAATTGCACTGCCAACACGCAATTTCCAACTCTTCGCAACGCATTTCTGTACAGAGAAACTTTCATTGCGTCCTCGATCTTGCTCTGGCTCTTCATCTAAGTTTGACTCCGGTACTTCCGGACGGCTTGCTCAGTGGGTGCGCAAAGGGTGAGTATGCCTGACCCAGGGATGCACCGCAAATCAACGTTTCCCAAAATGTTCCTTGACTTGCAATCGTGCTCCGTTTGCAAATTCTGCGGCGGATACTTGTTTGCGTCCTTCCAGTTTGACGGTCTGCAGCTCCAATAGGCTGCCTTGCCCGCAAATCACCCGCATCTTTCCCCCGCCACTCAATATCGTCCCTGGTTCTTCGTCCGACTGTTCATTCGACACCGGTATTCCGCGAAGGTGGCATGCCTGGCCTCGGAACTGGGTAAACGCACCTGGCCACGGCGCAAATCCTCGCATCCGATTGTAAATTTCGCCAGCCTCGAATGACCAGTCGATCCATCCATCCGCGCGCTTCAAGATTGGCGCCATCGTCGCTTCCGCATTGTTCTGCGCCCGACCTACCAGCGTTCCGCTCACGATGCCGAGCAGCGTCTCCACCATCAACGGCCCACCTGCTTCGGCCAATCGCGCCTGCAACTCCGGCGCGGTCTCATGTGCTGCAATCGGCAATTCCTGCTGCAGCAGAATCTCTCCCGTATCCATTCCCGCATCAATTCGCATGGTCGTATTTCCTGTTTTGGTCTCTCCCTTCACGATCGCCCAGTTGATCGGCGCGGCGCCGCGATATTTTGGCAGCAGGGAAGCGTGCAAATTGATCCAGCCATAGTGAGGTATCGAGAGCAGCCGTGCCGGGATAATCTGCCCGTAGGCAATGATCACAATCACGTTGGGTTTCAGTGCGCGTAGTTCCGCTTCAACTTCCGGCGCGCGAATCTTCGCCGGTTGCAGTACCGGAATCTTTGCGGTCAGGGCCACTTCCTTGACCGGCGTAAAGGAAATCTCCTGTCCGCGTCCGCGGGGCCGATCCGGCTGGGTATACACCGCCACAATCTCAAATTCAGGTACTTGGAGTAATTGACTCAGGGAAGGAACTGCAAATTTCGGCGTGCCACAGAATACAACTCGTACTCGCCGCATTATCCATTCACCCGCGCAGGTGATGAATCTACCACTCGCCCTCTTTGCGCAGCTTCTTGATCTTGCGCCTGATCAGGTCGCGCTTCAGCATGCTCAGGTGTTGCAGAAACAGAACGCCATTCAAATGATCGATCTCATGGCAAAACGCCCGTGCCAGCAAATTCTCGCCGCGAATTTCAAACGATTCGCCTTTGGCGTTCTGCGCCCGCACCGTCACAAATTGCGGCCGAATCACATACCCGCGGAATCCCGGAATCGACAGGCAACCTTCTTCTTCCCGCGCTTCGCCTTCCGCGTGAATAATTTCGGGGTTGATCAGTACGATCTTCGCTTCCGGATTTTTCCCTGTCGTGACATCTACCACGGCCAGCCGCACGCTCTTCCCAATCTGCGGTGCCGCCAACCCGATTCCTTGCGCCGCGTACATCGACAGAAACATATCCTCTGCGAGTTCTTCCAACTCCGCGTCAAATTTCTTGATCGCGCTGGCGGGTTTCTCAAGCACCGGATCGCCGTACTTCACGATCTTGTACAGTTTGCGTGCAGGAGCGGTATCCGGCGCAGCGACCGAAGTTGTTTCAGACACCGTTGCCGCCGCTTCAGAAGTTGTCGATTTGTCTGCCATATCCCTCGAAATTTCGCCGCATTTCTACCAGCGAGTCTCCTCCAAATTTTTGCAGAAAAGCATCGGCGAGCACAAGGGCAACCATTGCCTCTCCGGCCACACCCCCCGCCGGCACCACGCACCAGTCCGATCGTTCGTAGGCGGCCTGCACGGGTTCTTTTGTAACCATATCCGCGGTCCCCAAAGCCTTGCGTAATGTCGAGATCGGTTTCAAGAATCCGCGAATCACCAGATCTTCGCCGTTGCTGATTCCGCCTTCCAGTCCCCCCGCTCGATTTGTCGACCGCCGGAATTTCTTCGCGCCTTTATCATAAGAAATTTCGTCCTGCACTTCACTTCCATACGATCCTGCCGCCAAAATCCCCGACCCAATTTCCACGGCCTTCACCGCTTGCACGCTCATCAATGCTTGCGCCAATTTACCATCCAGCTTTTCGTCCCATTGTGCGTGCGAGCCCAGTCCTACAGGCACGTTATGCACCACAATCTCAAACACGCCGCCAACCGTATCCCCCGCCTTCAGCGCCGCATCCACTTCCCCCATCATTTTTTCTTGCAGCTTTCTATCGACGCACCGCAACGGAGAATCGAGATCCGCACAAGCCGCCGATATCTCTTCCCAATTCGCCGCGTGCTCTAGCCGCAGGTGCCCCACCTGAATCGTGTGGCTCGCGATCTCTGTCCCAAATTCCCGCAGCAGCAACTTGGCAAATGCTCCTGCCGCCACCCGTGCCGCCGTTTCCCGCGCCGAGGCCCTTTCAAGCACGTACCGCGCATCATGAAAATTAAATTTCTGTGATCCTGCCAGGTCGGCGTGTCCCGGCCTGGGCGCTAGCAATTTTCGAGAGTTTGCTTCCGGCGCATCCGATGCTTCGACAGACAAAATCTTTTCCCAGTTCGTCCAATCCTTATTTGCGATCCGCAGCGCGACCGGCGCTCCGATGGTCTGCCCGTGATGCACTCCCGCAAAAATCTCCGCCTGATCTTTCTCAATCTTCTGCCGACCGCCGCGCCCATATCCCAACTGCCGCCGGTGCAACTCCCGCTGTATCAACTGAAAATCCACCGGCATCCCCGCGGGCAACCCAGACACAAACGCAAGCAGCGCCTCTCCGTGCGATTCCCCCGCGGTATAAAATTTCAGCATAATCGTTGAGTGTATCGATCCCCGCCGCTTCCGTCCAGCAATCTTGCCCCGCACGCCCCGCACGTTGCGCCGTATTTCCTGATTTTGTTCTGGGCTCTCGGCGGCTGACACCCGCATGCGCCGAGCGCTTGACCTCTAGCCCCTCCCCAGTTACCCTGGCGTTTCTATCTTCCATGCCCTCGTCCACACAACCTCTTGCTCCTTCTTCGCCAGACCCCAACACGCCCGTCATCGATTTCCGCGACGTTTATCTCGGTTTTCCGGAGGGCGACGTCCTGCGCGGCATCTCATTCTCCGCTAAGCCCCGCGAAACCCTGGTACTTCTCGGCGAAACGGGTACTGGCAAAACTCTCACTCTCAAACTTGCTGTTGGCCTCATGGACGCCGATAGTGGCGAGATTGACGTGCTCGGTCAACGTGTCTCCGGGACTCCGGAACGCGACCTTCTCGACTTTCGCCGCAACCTCGGGTTCGTCTTCCAGGAAGGTGCTCTCTTCGATTCACTCACCGTTGGCGAGAATGTCGCCTATCGGCTGATCGAAGACGGTGAAACGCAAGACACATTCCAGCCAAAGGTCGAAGAGATTCTCCGCTTCGTCGAACTCGAGCACACCATCGACATGCTGCCTTCGGAGCTTTCCGGAGGCATGCGCCGCCGCGTTTCTATCGCCCGGGCCCTCATCAATCGCCCCAAAATTGTTCTCTACGACTCACCCACCGCGGGCCTAGATCCCGTCACTTCGCAAACCATCATTACTTTGATTCTTCGCCTGCGTGATGTTTTTGGCGTCACCGCACTTCTCGCCACTCATCGACTGCAAGACGGTTTCGCCCTGGCCAATTTTCGATTCGATCCGAAAACAAAAAGTGTCCGTCGCGATTCCACTTGCGAAGACCTCAACCCCGTGGTGACCAGGTTTCTGGTGCTGCGGGACGGCAAAGTCTACTTTGAAGGATTTCCTGAAGAACTTTTGGCGACCAAGGATCCTTATCTACAACGTTTTTTGATTTGAATCTTGTATAGTTGTCGCAGAAGATTTACCACAAAGGGATTCGCGGAGGGACCGCCGGGATGGCGCAGCGCAAACAATTGACCTGGACAGAACTGCGCGTTGGTTTATTCGTCATCATCGGACTCGTCGTTCTCGCTGTTGCCATCTTCTACGTTACTGGCGCGGGTTTTCTCGGTCCCAAATACCGGATCAGGACCTACCTTCCTGAAGTGTCCGGCCTCGCTCCCGGCGCCCCAGTGAAGCTTGACGGCGTCGTCATCGGCAATGTCGATGACATCGAACTTGTCCCGCGCAATAACGGTAAGCCTCCTGACCCCAAGCACAACATTATGGTTGACATGCGTCTCGACAAAAAATTTCAGGACGAAATTCTGACTGATTCCACTGCATCTCTAGTCACCGAAGGTCTTCTCGGCAATCGTTATGTCAATATTCAGCGCGGTTTCACCGGCACTCCCATTCAGGATGGCCAGACCGTCACGGCTGGCGAGATCACCGACCTCATGGCCAACTTCAAAGTTCTAAGCGGCCAAGTCTCTGAGATCATCGACGACCTCAAAGCGGGCAAGGGGACCCTTGGCAAACTCATTACCGACGATCAGGCTTACAACAACCTCAACACCATGCTGGTTAAAGGCAACCAGATTGTTTCAAGTGTGCAAGCCGGCAAAGGCACTCTCGGCAAAATGCTCAACAGTGAGGATCTCTACGCGAAGGTCGATAAGGGTGTGAATCAGATCAACGACATCCTCTCGGACGTTCGCGAACAAAAGGGCACCATTGGCAGGCTTCTCTACGATCCCAGTCTCTACGATGAAGCGAAAAAGGCTCTCGATAATGGCAACACGCTGATGAGTGACATTAAGGCCGGGAAGGGAACGCTCGGCAAACTGGTCACCGACGAAACTCTATACAACAAACTTCGCGACGCCAGCACCAATATCGACACCGCTTCGGCCAAGCTCAACAAATCCGACAACACCGTAGGCAAGCTCTTCAATGACCCGCAACTCTACGACAACGTCACCGCTCTCACCGCCGACATGCGCAAGTTCCTCGAAGAGTTCCGGAAAAATCCCAAAAAGTACCTCAGCATCAAACTCTCCTTCTTCTAATCCCGTCGGCCGACACCTGGGGCTTTAGCGCCTTCTAAGAATTAGGCCAGCCCGGTATCCGGGGCAATCCCGAAAAATACTACGCCCAGCTTCAACTCTTCAGCGACGCCATATCGATCACAAACCGATACTTTACGTCGCTTTTCAACAACCGCTCATACGCGTTATCAATCTCTTGAATTTTGATTTTCTCGATGTCTGCTGTGATGCCGTGCTCGCCGCAGAAATTCAGCATCTCTTGCGTTTCGCGGATTCCCCCGATCGCTGAGCCAGCCAGACTGCGCCTGCCCATCAGAAAATTGAATGCCGCGACCGGCATTGGTTTCTCCGGTGCTCCAACCAGAGCAAGTGTCCCGTCGCGCTTCAGCAACCCGAGATAGGTGTTGAGGTCGTGGTCCGCCGACACTGCATCGAGAATGAAATTGAAGCTGCCGGCATGTTTTTGCATTTCTTCCGGATTTTTGGAAAGAACGACTTCATCCGCTCCCAAGCGCTTTGCGTCCTGCGTTTTATTTGCCGAAGTCGTGAACAGCACTGTGTGCGCTCCGAACGCATGAGCAAATTTCAAGCCCATGTGGCCCAGACCGCCAAGCCCGACGATGCCGACCTTCTGACCTTTCCCGACCTTCCAGTGCCGCAATGGCGAGTACGTTGTAATTCCAGCGCACAAAAGCGGTGCTGTGGCCGCGGGGTCTAATTTATTGGGCACCCGCAACACATAGGATTCATCCACAACAATGCTTTCCGAATAGCCGCCGTACGTGACGCCTCCGAGAATCTTGTCCTCTCCGTTATAGGTTAGGGTCATTCCGTTTTCGCAGTACTGTTCTTCCCCGGCGCGGCAACTTTCGCACACTCGGCAGGAATCGACCATGCAGCCGACTGCCGCAGTGTCACCTTCCTTGAATTTCTTGACTGCGCCCCCCACCTTGGTCACTCGGCCAACGATTTCGTGTCCGGGCACGAGGGGATATACCGCTGGCATCATGTCTTTCCATTCGTTGCGCACCAGGTGCAAATCCGAATGGCACACTCCGCAATACAAAATAGCAATCTGCACATCCTGCGGCCGGGGTTCGCGCCGCGAAATGGTGTGCGCGGCCAAAGGTGTGTGCGGACCATGTGCCGCGAATGCTTTCGCTGGAAAAGTTGCCGGTGTCGAGCTTTTTTGTGCTGTCACTTGTCCCGTTGCTTCACGCATGCCTATTTCCCTCCAGAGTTGTCCCACCTGTTTTGGATGCTCGCCCAAAAGGAAGTACTACAAATTTACTCCCTTGCTTCAGAGTGGCAATTTCATGCCAATTCCACCATAGAGTCCGCGATTGGTCCACCCCCTGTACCGTCCTTACTTGCGTTTAGATCCGGTTTGGGATCCCTTTTCGCGAGCGGTGACCTTCCTCCGACCTTCCTCCTTGTCTACCCGCCGCTCTCCATGTAACTTCTTTTCTGGCATTATCTCTGCCGCAAACCGGCCTTCAGGAGCTTCCGTGTACCTCGTGAATCGTAATTTCCGCGTATCTCATCGATCCACCGCTTTCCTCATGGCTGTAACGGCCTTGGCCTACGCAATCGTCTTCCCGGCAACCATGGCGACAGCGAGCATGCCTGCGGTGGCTTATTCGCCACTTCCCGTAGGACTGATTCTTCCGGTCACCACAGATCAGTCCATCTCTCTGGACCAGGCGCACGAGGGTCAACCGATTGAAGCTCGCATCGCCCAGGATGTCCCGATAGCGAGCCACGACAAAATCCCTCGCAAATCAAGCGTCACTGGCTCGATCGTTTCGATTGTGAAATCTGCGGACGGCAGTTATGTTGATCTGTCCTTGCGCTTTGACAAAATTGAATACCACAAGCAAATGATTTCCATGGTCACAAGCCTCCGCGCCGTGGCATCCTACGAAGCCGTTCGCCACGCACAAATTCCTCTCACCGGCGCCGACACTGGCACGCCTACTGGTTGGGCGGACACCACCCAAATCGGCGGAGATATTCGCTACGGTGACGGGGGCCAGGTACGCGACCTGCACAGGCACGTCGTTGGTAAAGGTGTGTTTGGCGGCGTCCTCGTGCACGTTCGCGCCGCACCCGATTCGGATTGCGAAGGCCCGATCAACGGCGACGACCGCTTACAAGCCATGTGGGTTTTTTCTTCGGATGCCTGCGGTGTCTACGATTTGCCAGAAGTCCATATCACCCACAGCGGGCGCACGGCTCCGATCGCCGTGATGACTCTCCGCTTCGAAAAAGCGAGCATGAAGCTCGATGCTGCCACTGCTCTATTACTCCGCGTGGTCTCCCCGAATTAACGGAGCCTCGCTCCATTCGTGTTGAAGATGGAGGCCGGGGCTTGCCGGAGTGCACTTGGCGATCCTTAGCTCGCCGAGGAAGCCTGCCGCCAGTTGGTTTGCAGACACTTGATCAGCAAAGGGAGGGGCTCTGCGCGTTTCTGACCCTATTTCTTTTCTGTCTACCCTCTATGCAAATCCTGACTGATAATCCTCTTAAATTCCGGATCGCCGTGTATGCACGCAAGGTCGTTATCCCTGGCCGCCCAATCCGGGTTACTGAATCCCGATTCCACCGCGCGCCGGAACATTAGCAACGCTTCCTCTTTCATTTTTACTATCCCGTAGGTACACGCGGCGTTGTAGAGCGTGTTCGGATCCTTAGGCCGCATTGCGACGGTTTTTTCCAGCTCGGCGACCGCTTCCTTGACGCGGTTGAGCGCTCCAAATTGCACCGCAAGCAAGCTTCGCGCTCGTACGTCCTCTGGCACCAGTTCCACTTGTTGCTGCAGCGCGACGACCGCCTTTTCTCTCATCTTCCGCGACGCGTCGGGAACCCCCAACGCCTCGAAGCTGTTCACTAGCGGCGGGTATACGTTGTAATCATCCCCCACAGCTTCCACCGCACGATCGCTCAAGTCTGCAACTTCCTGGTATCTCCCAGAGGCAAAGTAGGCGCGAAGCAGCACGCTGTACGCCCCTTCGCAATCCTGTTTGCGATCGACTGCTTTCTTCGCCCACTCAATCGCATCTTCATACTTATTCTGCGCATAGCAAATTCGCGCCCGCCCAGCCAGTGCCTCCGCCAATTGCGGCCCTAAAGCAACTGCATGGTCCGCCGCTTGTTTGCCCTTCTCTAGTGTCTTCGGATCTTTTCCATGCAGTTCGTATTGCATGCCACAGACTTGCGCAATTCCTGCGTGCGCCAGCGCAAACTCCGGGTCGAGGCGGATGGCATGTTCAAACATCTGCATCGCAAACTCAAGATTCTCGCGTCTCGCATAGTTGCGTCCGCGCAGCAAATAATCGTATGCTTGCAAATTCTCCGTTGGCTTGCGGGCCATTGTCTTTTCTTCTTGCTGAGAAAGGGTGATGCGCAACGCCTGCGCAATGCTACGGGCAATCTCTTCTTGCACGTCAAACACATCCTTCAATTCGCGGTCGTAGCGCTCGGCCCACATCGGGAAATCGGTGTCCGAGTCGACGAGTTGCGCGTTAATCCGCAGCCGGTTTCCCGCGCGACGCAAACTTCCACCCAAAACGTACCCGGCATTCAATTCCTGGCCGATCTGCTTGGCCGTGGCCGCCTTATCGCGGTAGGGAAGTATCGTCGCTCGCGGGAATACCTGGAGTCCCTTGATTTTCAGTAGTTCCGTGATGATGTCTTCGGTCATTCCGTCGCGGAAGTACTCGTCTTCTTTCGCGCCGCTCAGGTTTTCAAAGTAGAGAACAGCCAGCGATTTCTGCACCCGAGCTGCCGGCGCCGCGGTCCGCCCGGTATCCGAGTCATGTTTCAATTTTACCAACTCGCTCCGCATGCTGGCCGCGGTCTGATACCGTGCATCAGGATTCTTTTCCATCGCCTTCGTTATAATGGCAGAAAGTTCCGTGGGAACCTTCGGATTCAGTCGAGCCGGTGGCGTGGGCGCCCGGTTTAAAATTGCCTCGAAGATTACCGCGGAGGTATTCCCAGAGAATGTCTGCCGACCGGTTGCCATTTCGTACAGCACCGTGCCAAAGGAAAAAAGATCTGTACGGTGATCGATTTCGTCCCCACGGGCCTGCTCCGGAGACATATAGGCAATCGTGCCAATCGCCGAACCAGGACTTGTTAGGTTGGCGCTCGAGGTTCCCACGGTAATTTCCGGCGAATCGTCAGAATTGCTGCCGAATCGTTGGAGTTGCGGTGCCAGCTTGGCCAGACCGAAGTCCAGAATCTTCGCGCGTCCGGATTGGGTGATGAAAATGTTCCCGGGCTTGATGTCGCGGTGCACGATCCGCTTGGCATGCGCCACTTCCAGAGCGTCGGCAATCTGCACGGCCAGCTCCAGCATCTCCTCGTTTTCCATCGGTTTATTATCAATCCGGTGTTTCAACGTCACGCCCTCGAGCAGTTCCATGCAAATAAACGGGCGTCCTTCATGCTCGCCGATATCGTAGATTGTGCAGATGTTGGGATGATTCAGTGCGGAGGCGGCCCGCGCTTCGCGCTGAAATCTTTCAAGCGTCGAGCGGTCCTCGCCCATATTGTCTGGCAGGAATTTCAGCGCGACGTTGCGCCCCAGACGCGTGTCTTCCGCCTTGTACACCACTCCCATACCGCCCCCGCCGAGCTTTTCGACCACGCGATAATGGGAGATCGTCCTACCAATGAAGGGCTGTGCGTTCACCATGCATGTGTCATCTTAATTTGCTCCCTAATCCAAGTCAATTCGCCCCATTTTCGCCCCATTCCCGAGTCGCTGCAAAGTGAGAATGTCCTGTTTGTGCAAAATAGAAATGTCCGCTTTCATGGATGGTCGAGGGCCCGATGATCATGCACTGCGAGGCCGGCCATCGAACCTCGAGCTGGCGGTTTAAACCCTATCCTTGACCTAAACCCCCAAGATTCGTACTCTAACCTCCTCACGCCGCCAGGTTCATCGGTATGGCATCATCTCCAGCCTCGAGGGCAGCAAAGATAGTTTCGGCAAGCCTTTTGCTGATCATCCTGCTTCCCTCTGCCTTTGCTCAGCGCCCTCCCGTCCAAGGCCCTAGTATTCCAAGCATGAAAACGAACCCCATCACCGTAAAAATCTGCGTTCGTGACGCGCGGGGACTTCCTCTCGAATTTGCTGCTTTTGTCCGCCTTCATGCTCTAGTGCGAAGTTACGACGTGAAAAGTGCCACAGGCGAGGGTGGCACCGCGAACTTCCCGAACGTTCCACCGGGCGAATATGAAGTTGAAGTTCGCGCCACGGGCTATAAGACTGCCACGGAACCGGTCAGCGTCATCAGCTTTGGCGGTGATTTCACTGTCTATGTGTATCTGCAAAATGAGTCAACCGATCCCAGTGCGAACGCCCCGCCCCAAAAAGTGGTTATGGCCCCCAAACTGCGAAATGAAATCGAGAAGGGACTCGTGGCCATGCAGAGAATGGATTACACTACCGCGCGCGCCCGTTTCAGCAAAGCTTCTCAAATGGCTTCAGGGAACCCGGAAGTACTTTATCTCCTGGGAACGGCTGAGCTCGGATTGAAGAATGCAGACGCAGCCAGGGCTTGCTTTGCCAATTCACTGAAAATTGAACCTACCAATCAAAGAACTCTCCTGGCTTTGGGAGAAATTGACTTACAAACGGGTGATGTTTCATCAGCGATTCTCGTTTTGGAAAAGGCGTTTGATTTGAATGGTGCGGATTGGCGCATTCACTACCTGTTGGCGACTGCCTATGCACGCGCCGGGCGTCTCGAGGAAGCCAAAACACACGTCCTGCGTGGCGCAAGCCTGGCAAAGGAAAAGGGCGCTGCTGTCGTTTATCTTCTTGGCGAAATTCAGTATGAGGAGCATCAAACTGCGGAAGCCAAGGAAACCTGGGAACGAATCCTCGTTGCATTTCCCAACGATCCTATTGTTCAGAAAGCAAAAAGCAAACTGGAAAGCCTGGCGCGAGCTCCATCGATTACCGAACAATCTGCCGACGGAATTGCCAATCTTCCATTGCCTCTGGTCATCCCCGTTGGACTCATTTCCGCCGAGGAGCTCTCTTGGGCACCGCAAGACATCGATAGCAGGGACTACCGGGTGGCCAACAATGCCGCTTGCAACCTCGATGATGTCCTCACTCGCGCAGAGCTTCGTTTGAAATCGCAGTTGATGAATTTTGAGAAATTTTCGGCTACCGAACGCATTGAGCATCAGCAGCTGAATCGTTACGGTGTTCCAGGACCAGTGCGGAGCAGGGAATTTTCTTACATTGTCTTTGTCCGCAAGACGCCAGCTGAATCCGTCTATCTCGAGGAAGCCAAAACACACGTCCTGCGTGGCGCA
>DATFZN010000055.1:0-16315 GCA_035314425.1 Candidatus Acidiferrum sp.
AGGCGGCGGAAGAAGCGGACCGCCCGAACGCCATTATTTTCGAACCGGTGGGCGGAACAGCGCTGCCACAAGTGGCGCGCGCGGCGGTAAATGAAGGCATCGGCTGGGTGGTGCTGAACCGCGAAGCAAATTACATTGCCGAATTACGCCAATCGTCAAAGGCTCCGATATTTGCGGTGAGTTCCGACCACGTTGAGATCGGACGAATCCAGGGAAGGCAATGCGCGGCACTGCTGCCAACCGGCGGGACAATTCTTTACATACAAGGGCCCTCAGAAAACTCGGCGGCAAAGGACCGCACGCAGGGACTGCAAGAATCGAAGCCCGCAAACATCCACATGACCATCCTGAAAGGGCAGTGGACGGAAGAAAGTGCGCAACGCGCGGTGCGCTCCTGGCTGAAGCTGACCACTTCCCACAAGGCTTCGATCGATCTGGTGGCGGCACAAGACGATTCGATGGCGATTGGGGCACGCAAAGCGTTCCAGGATTTGCCCGCCGAGCTCGAACGCGAGCGTTGGCTCAATATCCCTTACTTGGGCTGCGACGGGCTACCAAAGACGGGTCAAGCTTGGGTCCGCAGCGGTCTTTTGACCGCAACGATATTCATTCCCCCCAATACCGGCCAAGCCATCGAGATGATCGTCGATGCCCTGCAGCGCGGGAAAACTCTACCGGAGCGCGCGTTCACGGTTGCAACATCCCTGCCTCCGCTGGGAGCGCTGAACGCAGGGAAAGCGAAATAAATCACCCTCTTGCTGCGTTGGTTCGACCGTTCCGAATTCGAAACCATCCTCTACGATTCCCCCTCTTTTGACCGCCGGGGGGTGTAAGTTGAGAATGCGAAGCACATGGGTGGACAATGGGCAAATTGAAATTCCTCGTTTCGCTGATGACCGATGAGAACGATTACCAGCTGGAACAGGCGAACTCAGCCACGCAAGCTGCCGCGAAATTGGGTGTCGACATCCAGATTCTGTATGCCGATAACGATGCCATCACGCAGAGCACACAACTTCTTAGAGTGATACACGTGGAAGCCCAGAATCGTCCGGACGCAATCATCTTCGAACCAGTGGGAGGGACGGCGCTTCCCCAAGTAGCCCGCAGAGCGATACAAGCCGGAATCGGATGGGCAGTACTCAATCGAGATGCCGCTTATATAGCGGAATTCCGACAATCGAGTCAGGTGCCCATTTTCGGAGTTAGTTCCGACCAAGTGGAAGTCGGAAGGATTGCCGGGCAACAGTGCGCGGCATTACTACCCGGCGGGGGCGCCATTCTTTACATTGAAGGACCTTTGCAGAATATCGTGGCGCGCGAGCGTTTGGCTGGCTTGCAAGAAACAAAACCATCCAACATTCATGTGACATCTTTGAAGGGCCAGTGGACTGAGGAGAGTGCTCGACGCCCGGTAAGCGCCTGGCTGAAATCATCGACTTCGCGAAAGGTCGCGATCGATCTGGTTGTTGCTCAAAACGATGCAATGGCGATTGGAGCACGGAAGGCATTCGAGGAGATCTCGAACGAAGTGGATCGCGAACGCTGGATGAAGGTTCCGTTTCTCGGTTGCGACGGAGTACCGAAGACCGGACAATCCTGGGTTCGCAGCGGATTGCTGACCGCCACCATCTTCACTCCACCCAACACGGGGCAAGCGATCGAAATGCTCGTGGATGCAATTGAAAACAAAAAAAACTTGCCAGAGCGGGCCTTCACAGTCGCGGTCTCCATTCCACCCATCGCGAGTTTGCGTCCAACGAAATAGTTCCCCAACAGCTTTGCGTTTTTCATACTCCTTGGGCGTATAATGCACCCGGTCTTATTCTGCTCTTGCCGTTCTTTCCCATTGGAGGATTTGATGCGTAAAGAGGCTTCTAATCTAGGTCTGAAGCGCAATCATCTTGACCGAAGAGAGTTTTTAGCCGCCGGGAGCGCGGGGCTACTCGCTGCTGCCGTTCCTGCCGTCCCGGCTGCTGCTGCCGGACCTCCGCAATCCGCTTCCCGTCACCCGTCATATTTTACGGAAGTGCAGGCTTCGACTAGCGCGAAGAAGAAAATTCCTATCGGTGTATTCGATCCGGTCTATGACAAGTTGAGTCTGGATCAGATGATCGACAAGATTAATTCACTGGGCTTAGAAGCAGTGGAAATCGGGACGGGTGGATATCCTGGCAACCCCCATTGCCCGATCGACGAGCTACTGGCGGATCCCGCCAAAGCAAAGGCTTGGAAGAAAAAATTTACCGACCGCGGGATTCAGGTGGCGACGCTAAGCTGTCACGGCAATCCTCTGCACCCCGACCTGAAACATGCGGTGACCGACCAGGAAACGTTTAAGAAAACCGTGAGACTTGCCCAGATGATTGACGTGAAAGTGATTGTTGGCTTTGCAGGATGTCCCGGAGGATCACCCACCGACACTCAGCCGAACTGGATCACCTACCGCTGGCCGCCGGAATACAACGAAATGTTGCAATGGCAGTGGAAGGAAAAGGTCATTCCTTATTGGAGAGAAGCGGCAAAATACGCGCGCGAGCACGAGATACATCGGCTAGCTTTTGAGATGCATCCAAACTTTGTGGTCTACAATCCGCGGACTTTGCTGAAATTACGAGAAGCCGTTGGTGAAGAGATTGGAGCGAATTGCGATCTCAGCCATCTTTTCTGGCAGGGCTGTGACGCGGTGGAAGTCATCCATTTCCTGGGCAAGCAGGGCGCGATCTATCACGCGCACATGAAAGATACTGTTCTCTACCCGGATAACGTGGCCAAGTATGGTGTGCTCAATTTTGTGTTTGAGGCCAGTGACTTGCCGATGGCTTCCGATGCCTTCCGCGCGGTCGGCTATGGCCACAGCGCATCCACTTGGAAGGCAATTATACAGGCGTACATGGATATTGGCTATGAAGGGATACTCAGCATCGAAAACGAGGATCCCATTTTGACAGGAGAAGTCGGCGTGGAGCGCGCGGCGTACGTGCTCAAGAATGTCCGGGCCGAAATCCTGGGAGCATAGATGCATCGTCGACAATTCATGGGAACCTGCACGAGAGCAGCCCTCGGTGTTGGAGCGTTTGGCCACAAAACATTTGCTCGAACCGTTGAACCGGACACCAAAGGAACCTCAGCTCCCTTCCCCTTTTCCGTGATGTTGTGGACGGTCGATCCGCAACTTCCATTTGCGGGACGCATTGGAAAGGTTGCCGAAGCCGGGTATCACGCTGTTGAACTGGTGGGCGAGTACGACGACTGGTCTAAGCAAGATTTCGCGCAGGCTCGAACACGTTTTCACTCCTTGAACATGGTAGTGGATGCGTGCAGCGGCATTCGCACGAGCTTATGTGATCCTTCGCAGCGCGACGCGCTCCTTAGGGAGATTCAAGCAAAGTTGCCGGTGCTGGCAGAACTGGAGTGTTCGCGCCTGATTTTGCTGACCGGCGATAAGGTGCGGGGACTAAGCCATGAACAGATGCATGCAAGTTGTGTGGAAGGCCTGAAACGAGCAGCCGACATTGCGGCGGCGCGAAACGTGGAGTTACTTCTGGAGAATATCGATCCTGAAGAAAATCCCAAATACTTTCTAACCTCCGTCCGAGAAGGGTTTGAAGTGATTCGCGGCGTAGGCCATCCAAAGGTTACGTTCCTGTACGATTTTTTCCACGAACAAATTTCGGAAGGTAACCTAATCTCCAAGCTGGAAAAGAATCTCGATTTGGTCGGACTCGTGCACGTCGCCGATGTTCCGGGAAGACATGAGCCCGGCACTGGTGAAATCAACTACGCAAGTATCTTTCGCAAGCTCGGTCAATGGCATTATTCCCGTTACATTGCAATGGAATTCATTCCTACCGGGGACATTGTGGTTTCACTGCGTACGGCCCGGGAATTTGCGGAAAAGTGTGGTCAAGAAGGACTGGCACTGGCTGGGCGAGAAACGAGCATAAAGGAGATTCATGCACCGGCGTGAACTGCTCAAATTGTTTTGCACCCCGCTCATGGTTCCGGTAGTTTCGCCTGAACTTTTGGCAATCTTGCGGCAGGCGCAGCCCACTCCTGATTACAAGTTACGCACGCTAGATCCACACCAGAATGAAACTGTAGTGGCGATGATCGACGTCATTGTTCCGCCAACGGATACCCCGGGCGCGAAAGGTGCCCGGGTAAACGAATTCATCGACGTGATTCTTACGGATTGGGCGATCCCAGAGGAGCGGCAGGCGATTCTTAGTGGGATTGCCGACGTTGACGCGCAAAGCCTAATCCTGTTTTCCAAAAATTTTATCCAGGCACTTCCGCAACAGCAATTCACTCTGTTAGAAGCTATGGATGACCAGATCAACTGGGCCCACGACCCGCCCGTCACGCCCGGAGCAGCCGGCAATCCCTATGACCGGCAACTTCAGGGAGAATTTTTTCGCGTCTTCAAGACCGTCACCCTGTACGGCTATTACACTTCCGAAATCGGATTTACGCAGGAACTAAAGTTAGAAATTATTCCCGGCGCGCAGCATGGTTGTGTTCCGGTGCGGCTCTGAAGAAGGCCTGAAGCACCATGGCGACAAACACCTACGACGCCGTCATCGTTGGATCCGGAATTACCGGTGGATGGGCCGCGAAGGAATTGACCGAAAAGGGATTGCAAGTTCTGGTGCTAGAGGCGGGAAGAACGATTGTTCCGGAACGAGATTACGTCGAGCATCTTCCCGTTTGGGAATTGAAATATCGTGGTTGGGACAATCGCCCCGACCGTCAGCGCACGCAATTTATCCAACGCCAGTGTGATTACGCTTGTGATGAATTTTCCCATCAATTTTTTGTAAACGATATCGAGAATCCCTATTCGAGTGAAGCCGGTAAGCCGTTCGCCTGGATCCGCGGGCGCCAGGTTGGCGGAAAGTCCATCACCTGGGGGCGGCAGAGCTACCGATGGAGTGATCTTGATTTCGAAGCCAATTTGCGCGAAGGGCTTGCGGTGGACTGGCCGATTCGCTACCAGGATATTGCTCCCTGGTATGACTACGTAGAGGAGTTTGCCGGAATCAGCGGTCAAGCGGAAGGCCTGGCGCAACTTCCCGACGGCAAGTTTCTTCCGCCAATGGAAATGACATGTGCTGAGTTGGATTTCCGCGCTGCCTTGACCATGAGCTATGACGATCGAATTATGACCATCGGCCGCGCCGCAGTTCTTACCCGAACGCACAAAGGCCGCGCCGCTTGTCACTACTGTGGAATCTGCCATAGGGGATGTATCACGCAATCGTATTTCAGCAGTTTGAATTCAACCCTTCCAGCCGCGCAAAAGACCGGTCGACTCAGGATTCGGCCCTACAGCGTGGTACACAGCCTGGCGTTCAATCCGGCTACGAGACGAGTCTCCGCCGTGCGGGTAATTGACGCCACGACCAGGCAAACCCTGGAGTTCAAAGGCACGATCGTGTTTCTGTGCGCTTCCACTCTGGAGTCTACGCGAATCCTCCTGAATTCAACCTCTCCGGAATTTCCCAACGGATTGGCCAACAGCAGCGGTGAGCTCGGCCACAACTTGATGGATCATCACATGGGAAGCGGCGCGGATGGCGTGATGCCCGGCCATCAAGATAAAATGGCGTTTGGCAATCGACCCAACGGAATCTATGTGCCGCGCTTTCGGAATGTAAAAACAAAGCACAAGGATTTTCTGCGTGGTTATGGGTATCAGGGTGATGGCTCGAGACAAGGCTGGAATCGCGCCTTGCGCATGCCCGGCTTGGGCGCTGAATTTAAGAGAAGGATTCGTGAGCCAGGGCCGTGGATGATGAGTTTGGGCGGATTCGGAGAATGTCTTCCAAATCACAATAATTATGTGGAGACTGACGGCAATAAACTCGATGCCTGGGGAATTCCGACGCTCAAAATCCATTGCGAATGGAGCGAAAATGAAAGGGCCATGTCTCGTGATATGGCTACCGAAGCCGCGGAGATGCTGGCGTTGGCGGGGGCAAAGGATATTTCTGTGTCGGCGGAAATCACGCCTCCCGGGCTGGCGATTCACGAAATGGGGACCGCGCGCATGGGCCGCGATCGCAAAACCTCTGTGCTAAACGAGTACAACCAAGCGCACGACGTGAAGAATTTATTTGTGACCGACGGCGCTTGCATGGTTTCATCGTCCTGCGTAAATCCTTCGCTGACGTATATGGCGATTACCGCTCGAGCCTGCGATTACGCAGTTTCGAAAATGAAGAAAAACGAGTTGTAGAGAGGTACGATGGCTCAGGTGAAGCGGTCTCCAAAAACATACGACGTTTGCATCATTGGCTCGGGCGCTGGCGGCGGGATGGCTGCAAAAATATTGACGGAAGGCGGTCTTAGCGTCGTCATGCTGGAGGCCGGCCCGCAAGTTTATCCGCAAAAAGATTTCAAGATGCTGATGTGGCCATACGAGTTGCCGCATCGCGGCGCAGGAGTTGGAGGCCGGGCATCGGCAGACTTCGGAGAGTTTCTGGCGCCAAATGGCGCCTGGCAGATTGAAGGCGAACCTTATGTTTCGGCGCCGGGCTCAAATTTTCAGTGGTTTCGATCACGCATTGTGGGTGGCCGAACCAATCATTGGGGACGGATCGCATTGCGTTTTGCCCCCGTGGATTTCCGTTCAAACACCCGCGACGGCATCGGCGACGACTGGCCCATTCGCTACGAAGATCTATCACCTTATTACGACAAGGTTGAAGGCTACATCGGCGTTTTCGGCACGAAAGAAAACGTTCCGAGTGCCCCGGACGGCGTGTTTCTACCGCCTCCGAAGCCTCGCTGCAGCGAAATTCTCATCAAGCGAGCTTGCGACAAGCTCAATATCACCTGCATCCCCTCGCGGCTTGCGGTTCTCACCAAACCAGTAAACGGACGTGCTCCCTGCCACTACTGCGGCCAATGCGGACGGGGGTGCGTGACCGCTTCCAATTTCAGCTCCAGCCAAGTGTTGCTTCCGCCCGCGATCGAGACCGGTAAGCTGACGCTGGTAACCGGTGCGATGGCTCGTGAAATCTTAGTCGGCCTTGACGGGAAAGCGGTTGGCGTTTCCTACATCGACAAATCCACAAAGACCGAGCAGCGGGTTTCCGCTCGAGTGGTTGTGGTGGCTGCGAGCGCCTGTGAATCTGCAAGATTGCTGCTGAACTCCAAATCAAAACTATTTCCGGATGGTTTGGCAAACTCTTCCGGAACCGTCGGCCGTTACCTGATGGATTCGGTTGGCAGCAGCGGTTGGGGTTACGTGCCAGAGATGGAACAGATGCCGCCGCACAACCACGATGGAACAGGCGGGATGCACATGTACATCCCGTGGTGGAAGTACGACAGAAAGAATGATTTCCCCCGCGGCTATCACATCGAGATGGGCGGCGGCCGAGAACTGCCCGGTGTTGGCATGTTTGACGATGTGTGCGATGAGTTTGAAGGCTACGGAACGGAACTGAAGCGCACCTGCCGCAAGAAATATGGAACAGGAATTGGATTCGCCGGGCGGGGTGAGATGGTCCCAAATCCGGACACCTATTGCGAAATCGATCCCACGATCGTCGACCAGTTTGGCATCCCGGTCCTGAAATTTCATTTTAAGTGGACGGACTACGAGCTTCGCCAGGCCAAAGACATGCAGGAGACCTTCAAGTCCATTATCGAAGCGATGGGCGGTCAATACCAGACAAAGACCCCTATCGACGGGCCGAACGCCTTTGGCATTGAAGAAGGAGGGAAAATTATTCACGAAGTGGGAACTGCGCGGATGGGCAGCGATCCGAAGACCTCCGTTCTAAATGGATATTGTCAAGCGCACGACGTGAAAAATCTTTTTGTAACCGACGGAGCTCCTCTGGTTACCAATCCGGATAAAAACCCTACGCTCACGATCATGGCGCTCTCCTGGAGGGCTTCAGACTATTTATTGCAGCAGGCGAAAAGCGGAAGCATCTAATTTCCGGACATACCGGAGAGACGGAGCAGAAAATGCATGGAATTTCAAGGCGCGATTTACTGAGAAATCTGAGTGTGGGCGTCGCCGGCGGATCGGTATTGCAACTGATTCCCGCGGAAGCAGCCCAGATGGCGCACCAAGTGGTCCAGAAGGAAAAAGCAACTAGCTTGGCGGGGAAATACACGCCGAAATATTTCACGCCTCATCAATACGACACCCTCGCCCTATTGTGCGACAGTATCATTCCCAAGGATGAAAATTCGGGTGGGGCGATCGAAGCCGGTGCGCCAGAATTCATCGATTTACTGACCAGCGAAAACGAAGAGTATCAATTGCACCTTGGTGGCGGCATGATGTGGCTGGACAGTTTCTGTGCCGATCGCTATCAATCGACTTTTCTCGAGGCTACCCCAGCCGAGCGAAAAGAAGTGCTGGATTTGATCGCCTATAGCAAAAATGCCAAGGCCGATCCAACTTTGCGGCAGGGCGTAGCATTTTTTGCGCGGCTTCGGTACATGACCTGCGATGGATTTTACACCAGCAAAATCGGCATTGCCGACTTAGAGTACATTGGCAATACCGCGCTAGCCGAGTTTCCAGGGTGCCCGCCCTTCCCGACGGCCTGACTTATGTGGCTTGCGGCTTGATTTCTTCGGGTGCACCCAATTCGCCTTCCCATTGGGCGATGACGGCGCTCGCCAAGCAATTGCCGACTACGTTTACCGCGGTGCGAGCCATGTCGATAATCGCGTCCACACCCATAATGATGAAGATCGGTTCAGTCGGAAGATGCAGCGACGCGGCCGTGGCCAGAAGAATGACTAACGTCGCGCGAGGAACGCCAGCAATGCCTTTGCTGGTCAGCATCAAGGTGAAAATCATCAGGAGTTGTGCAGACCACGACAGGTGAATACCCGCAGCCTGTGCGACGAATACCGATGCAACCGCCAAGTAAACTGTTCCACCGTCCATATTGAAGCTGTAGCCTGCGGGAATCACAAAGCCGACGATCCGGCGCGGCACGCCAAACGCTTCCATATTTTCCATCGCGGCAGGCAGGGCGGCCCCGGATGCACTGGTGGCGAAAGCAATCGTCGCGGGTTCAGCGATGGAGTTTAGGAAGCGGAGAATGGGCAGCCGTGCAAAATAGAGAATGGGGAGAAATACAAAGAGAAGCAGGGCAAGGAATGCCGCGTAGGCTGTCAGTACTAATCTGCCCAGGGGGAGCAGCGCGTTGAGGCCCAGATGACCGACGGTGAAGGCCATCGCCGCGCCAACTCCGATTGGCGCGAAGTACATGACGATGGTGGTCAGATGAAACATTGTCTGCGTCAGCGACTCCGCAAAATTAAGAACGGGTGCGCGAGTTTTTTCTGGCACCTGCGTTAGCGCAATGGCAAACAGGACGGCGAAGACCGCCACCTGGAGAATCTGGTTTTCCGCGACAGACTGTACGATATTTTCGGGGAAAATGTGGAGGATAAAATCCTCCCAGTTCAGTGAGGCACCAGTTTGCGGCGCAGCGCCCGTTCCGACCGCCGGGAGCACCAGTCCTACACCCGCTTTGGAAAGGTTGATCGCCGCTACACCAATGAATAAAGCAATGGTCGTTACCGCTTCGAAATAGACCAGGCTCTTTACTCCGATGCGGCCAAGTTTGCGAAGATCGCCGTGGCCGGCAATCCCAGTAATAAGCGTGCCTAGGATGAGCGGTGCCACGATCACCTTGATCAGCCGCAGAAAAATGTCGCTGAGCACGCGAAGATGAGCCGCAAATCCCGGGCTATCCAAGCCAATCTCGGCCCCCGCCAACATCGCAAAGAAAATCCAAAACGTGAGGGAGCCGTTCCGGATCCCGGCGAAGGCCAGCAGAGCCAGCCCTAAGCAGCGAAGGGCGATGGCAAGAGCTTGTCCCGGGGCAAACACCATCCAGAGGCAGCCCATCACAAAGAGGAATATCCCGAGTGATAAAGGAATGGTGAAAGTTTTCAAAGGCCGTTGCGGCAAGAATCGGTCCCCAATCGTCGCGCGCTGTTTGTGAGCGCCACATCATAACGTGTGAAGGGAATGCTGAACAGGGCTGTTTGCCATGGTCGACTTGCCGCTCGCTGCACTCGCTGCTATCTTCGCTCCATGCCGGAAATCAGCCATCTGGAGTGCTCGCGTTGCCAGCAAGAAGTTTCCGCCCAATCGCCGCAGACAGTTTGCCCAGAGTGCGCGGGTGCATTCTATGTTCGTTACAATTTCGCTGCTCTTCACGGTCTTGCCAAGAGGGAGCAGATCTTGCGTGATGCCACAACGGACGGATGGGCGGGGATGTGGCGCTACCGCAGCGTGCTGCCGGAGGTGGCCCCGGTGACGCTCGGTGAGGGTTGGACCCCGGTGATTCGCAGCAAGCGCTATCCCAACGCTTATCTAAAGGAAGAAGGCGCAAATCCTACAGGCAGCTTCAAAGCGCGAGGGCTGGCATTGGCGGTTACCATGGCAAGGCATTATGGCCTTAGCAAGCTGGCCGTACCCTCGGCGGGAAACGCGGCGGGAGCGCTGGCAGCCTACGCCGCCGCCGCAGGTATCGAAGCCAATATCTTCATGCCCAAAGATGTGCCGCTTGCCAATTATGTGGAAGCACACCTCTATGGAGCGAAGGTCACCCTGGTGGACGGACTGATTTCCGATTGCGGCCGCATGGTGGCCGAGCGAAAAGCCAAAGAGGGTTGGTTCGACATTTCCACATTACAGGAACCATTTCGAATCGAAGGAAAGAAAACCATGGGTTACGAGTTGGTCGAACAACTCGGCTGGGAATACCCAGAAGCCGTTTTCTATCCAACTGGCGGTGGTGTGGGCTTGATCGGAATGTGGAAAGCGTTTGCGGAACTCGAGGAGTTGGGATGGGTCAGGCCTGGGAAGAAACCAAAAATGATCGCGGTGCAATCTTCGGGTTGTGCCCCCGTGGCACGTGCCTATGAGCAAGGCGAGAAAGTCAGTCAGAAATGGGCAGATGCTCGAACGTTCGCTTCCGGCTTGCGTGTTCCCAAGCCGTACGGCGACTACCTTATACTCGGGATCGTAAGGGAATCGGGCGGCGCAGCACTGGCCTTTACCGATGGGCAGATTCTTGCCTCGCTCAAAGATTGGGCCAAACACGAGGGAATTTTCTTGTCACCCGAAGGCGCAGCGGCAACCGTGGCGTACGATCATTTGTTAGCCACCGGCTTCCTGACGCCAATAGACCGCGTGGTGATCTTCAACACCGGTTCGGGCCTAAAGTACACGGATGTGACTGCCGAAGCGGCAGGCTTAGGCCGCAGAAAGCGCAGCGAGAACTAGAAGCGCAGCTTCACGAGATACGCGTAGCTGGCGCTCAGATTAGCAAACGCATCTTTCGGAACGTCATTCTCAACAAAGTAATGCTGGATGCCACCTTCCTCTGCGTGGGCAAAAATTCGTTTCCAATCAATGATGCCGTCACCGACGGAAGTCATGCCTTTTTCCACTTCCTCCATCTTCAGTGCCGCCAGCTGGTCTGGCGCCGCCTTCGGCAATACCTTCATGTCTTTCACATGAACGAGCGGGAAACGCCCTGGATACTTTTCGAAGTAAGCGACAGGGTCTTGTCCCGCCACGCTGATCCAGCACAAATCCATCTCCATTTTTACAAAATTTGGATGGGTATTTTGCAGTAAGTAGTCGTAAGCAAACATCCCGCCGAGACTCTTGTCCGGTGCAAACTCCCAGTAATGATTGTGATAGGCGAATTGGATACCCGCTTTATTGCTGGCCTCGCCTGCTCGATTGAATTGATCGACGACTTTCTTCCAGCCATCGGGAGTTTGCCGAATTTTTTCATCAATATAGGGGCAGACGATGAAGGTTTGCCCAATTTGGTGCGCGGTATCGAGTGCCTCTGGCCAGTGACCTTCGACAACGTCATAGGGAACATGGCTTGAAGGCGAGGTGAGACCATTCTTGTCAAGCAGCGTGCGAATCTCTTTGGGCGACTGCCCGAAATAGCCCGCAAATTCCATCTCCTTGTAGCCAATCGCAGCAACTTTGGCGAGCGTGCCGGGCACATCGGTCTTCATGGCATCGCGCACGGTATACAGCTGGACGCCAATTTTATCGATTTTATGAGGCTCGTCGGCAAAAATGCGCCCGGGAAGAGAACTGGAAAGGGCTGTGGCAAGAGAAGTTTCAATAAAAGTTCGTCGGTTCATGGGCGGATTGTACATCCGATTCTCTCGGGATTGCACGGCAAATTCGCAAATAGAAGCGCACTAGAAATCATGGCTCGAAAAGAGATAGGCCTCGCCGAAGCGAGGCCTCAGGTCGGACTTGGGCGGAAAAAACTAGAACTGGAAGCGCAGACCCAATTGCAAAATACGAGGATCGTGTGCGCCGTTCAGCACCAGAAATCCACCGCAAGTTGGGTCCGCGGTCGCTGCTGGATTGCAGGTCATGGATGTACTCAGACCAGCTCCACCGGAGGAGATGCCGGCCGTGGAGCTGCTCAAGGAGTCAAGTTGAGTGTGGTTGAAGGTGTTGAAGCTCTCCACGCGGAATTCAAAAGCGTAGCGTTCCTTGAATGGGAAGGTCTTGAACAAGCCAAGGTTGGAATTAAAACGGCCGGGAAGGCGAAGGGTATTCCGTTCGCCATTGCCGAACGTCAAGCCCGTTGGCAGAGTGTACGCCAGTGGATTGTAGAGGAGTTCTCCAAACGTTCCCTGGGCGGCAAAGGCTGCCTTAACGGAAGCGGGCACGACGTTCGGATTTCCAATTCTTTTTGGAAAGGAAAGGATACCTACTCCGTTGGCTACGCCTGCATTGTCGGCGTAGGTCGTGCCATTGATAACGGTGAAAGGCACGCCTGTCGATGCAATCGTAGTACCGGAAAATTGCCAGCCACCAAGAAGGGTATGCTTCCATCCACTCCCGCTTTTGAAGATGGGAATATCCCAAACGTAGCTGAGGGTTAACGCCTGGCGCACGTCGAAGTTGGAACTCGCGCGGGACTGATTCGGGTTCTGCGAGTTCACGAACAGCGAATCGTAGCGATCTGAGGAATCGTCGATCGAGTGGCTCCAGGTATAACCCGCCGTGAAGGTCAGCTCACCGAAACTGCGGCGAGCCGTAAGTTGCAGAGAGTTGTAGTTGGAACTCGCGCTGTTTTCGATCCGTGTAAGGGTGCCGTATCCTTGATACGGCCGGTAGTAGCCAGCAGTGGCATTACCGCAAGCAATAAACAGGTTGGTCGCTGCTTGCTGGGTTAACGGCGCACCGTTTGCCAGTGCCCCGCCAGTCGGAAGTCCCGTCGGATCGTATGTGAAATTGTTGGAGTTGCAATCCGGCGCCGTGATCGGTGCGCCGCCATTTGCCAGATATGGATTTTGGCTGGCCGGCACAGGGTTCAATTGATTGAGGTCGTATTCTCTTGTCAGATGCGTGCCCTTACTCCCCACATAGGCAATGCTGGCAACGATATGTGCCGGCAATTCATGCTGTACACCCAAGTTCCACTGTTGCATATAGGGCCATTCAGCCTGTGACGGAATCGAGGTGGCACTCAAGGGGCTAACTGCCGGACCCTGGGCGGATATGCCCACATTCTGGTAACCAGAAACGTTGGCAATGCTGGCGTTTGAAATCAGAGGAGAAGGATTGCCTTGCAGCGATTCTGCGTTGGCTTCGTTTCCGTTCATGTGCTCGAAGAATATTCCGTAGCCACCGCGAATTGCCCATTTCCCGTCACCGAACGGATCATAGGCGAATCCGATTCTGGGACCCGGATTTACGTACTTATTATTCATGCAGCCGGTTGTCCCCAAAGCGATTCCCGGTGCGCCCGGGCTGATCGCTCCGCAGCGAACGAAGCCGTTGAATGCGTTACCGCTACCCGCAACCAACAATTGGGAATAATTTGGATCGTTGAAGGGGTAGTACTGCATGGCGGTGCCGGGGTTATAGACATTTGGAGAAAAGTTGTATTCATTTGCAAACTTTTCTTGATACCGGCCGAAGAAACTCCACCGCAGTCCGAGATTCAAAGTCAGCTTCTTGGTTATGCGCCAGTCATCCTGGAAGAACGGTTCGAAGATTTTGTAACGGTCGTAGAAATAAACCTGTTGTGAAGTCTGCGCATATCCCCCGACCTGGCCAAGTAGTAGATCCGCGTAGGGATTGCCGCTGGAATTCGTGGCATTCGTCGCAAAAGAAAGTTGACCCTGTACATCAGCAGTTGACGATTGGTTTTTCTGAGCGAAGACAACATACCCACCAAAGAAAAAGGTGTGCTGCCCAAGAATCTTGGTCATGATTTCGCGATAGGTATACGTAGGATTGGCGTTTTTCCACGGGAAGTAACCGGTATCTACCGAGAATCCTCCGCCGTAAGCAGATCCATTGGTATTGCCAACCGTGAACGCCGGAATCTTGCCGCCAAAATTGTTATTGAAGAAGGGTGCCAAGTCGATTCCGCCGGAAGGTAGGCCAACGTTGCTGAGATTGGTCAAAATGATGTGGTCGGAAGTATAACTGGCAACGAATTCATTCAGCAGTGTGGGTGAAATGTTGGAAGTGAGGCGAGCCACAAAGCTGGTCGTCGGACCAGCAAAATTTGTGTTGGTGTTGTCAAACGTGTTGGGATACACACCCCACTCAGGACCTTGCACAACCGTGTTCCAGTTATCATGAATGTATCGGAAGGTGAGCCGCTCGTTTTCCGTCAGGTTTTGGTCGACACGGATGAGTTCCTCTCGCCAAGTAGTCAGATAACTTGGATTTGCAACGTAAGCCGGAATGTTCGCGCCCGCATTGGGTCCGCCCGTGTAGGTGCCGGCAATCCCGTTGAAGTTGTTGGCGGCCGGTATAAGTGTGTTTAGCGCGGCGGCAGTCGTTGAGCCGTAGTAGGGACCGGAAAGCTGATTTCCGGTGTAGGGAACGTAACTCTGAATCGCTGTCCCATCCGGCGCAGTATAGGTTGGCCCGAGGCCGCTCGCCGGACAATCGGGTGCGAACTGTGCACCGGGGGGCAGCAGCGAATTGCCATTCGCATCGAGGGGATTGGTCTGGTAGAAATTCCCAGAACCAAAGCAAACGTCATTGAAATTTCCCGTCCGTTCTGCAGCAGAAGGAACAGCCTGGCTGACGGTAGCACCCGGCACGACGTTGTGGCGCCACTCCTGCGACCAGAAAAAGAATGTCTTCGTCTTGCTGGTGTTGTAGTGACCGGGTATAAAGACCGGACCACCGATCGTGTACCCATAGTCGTGTTTCTTGTAGGCTGGCCGCGGAATGCCCAGTCCATTGTTCTGCCACGAGTTGGCATTAAAGTCTTCGTTCCGTCCGTAGTAGAAGACACTACCGTGGAAATCCTTGGTTCCAGACTTAGTTTCCACTTCAATCGTTCCGGAACCGCTTTTGCCATACTGCGCGCCATAACTCGAGGTAAGAACTTTAAATTCGGCGATGGCTTCCAGGTTTGGATAGACGTTCAGTGTTGTGTTTGAGCCATTGTCCATGTTATCGCCGCCATCGATTTCCCAGTTGTTGTACTCGGTACGCCCTCCGTTGATGCTGTAGGTGATGGTCCCAGCAATGCCTACCTGCCCCTCGTCGGACCCGGTCTGGTCAACCACGCCGGGGACGGTGTTGACGAGTTGCGTAAAGTTGCGGCCGTTCAGCACAAGTTTGTTGAGCTGTTTTCCAGTAATCGTGCCGCTGATTTCCGAAGACTGCGTGTCCAGTTGCGCCACATTTTCTCCGGTCACGACAACTTCTTCGGTAACCGCACCAACCGTCATCGCCACGTCAATGCGCGCTTTCTGCGCCACTTCGAGCACTACGCGCTCGGTGGAAAACTTCTGGAAGCCCTTGGCGGTGACCACCACGTTGTAGGTGCCCGACGGCAGCGCCGACACCAGATAATTTCCTTCCCCGTTGGTTTCCGTCGTCCGCGTCAAGTTACCGCCGATACTGGAAACAACCACTTGAGCGCCCACGATCGCCGCCCCGGTCTTGTCGTGGACCGTGCCACTGATTAGCGCGTTATCCTGCGCCCAGGTGATCTGCGGCAAGAGAAACAGAACTGCAAGTGTAGAAAGCAACAGTAAGAATCGCGCGCCAAGTGTACGACACGAAGGAATAAAATAGCCCTTCACGGTGATACCTCCATAAAATTCAGAACCTTCCGAATCCGTTTCTTGTGGGGAGATCAGTGGTGGAAAATACACGGCACGTCGAAGCGCCGCCAGAGCCAAACCACTCGCTAGCAATTCCCCCGGTCCTCGACGTAGTTCACGAACTCTGAAACCACCTATTAAATCGGATTAATAGCGGAATAAAGGACGTGTGTCAAGAGCAAAA
>DATFZN010000056.1:0-4650 GCA_035314425.1 Candidatus Acidiferrum sp.
GAAGGGCGCGAGGGCGATATGCTGAATCTGATCTTCGCGGCCAAAGAAGACGATTTGCAGAACGCTTTCGCAGCGGCCGGTTGGCTTAAAGTAGAAAACTCCACACCCCAAATCATCTGGCATCTGTTGTGGCAGCGAAAACACTACGCCAAGCTCCCAATGGCTAAGCTGTACGTTTTTGGAAGGCCGCAGGACTATTCGTACGCATTGCCGGACCCTTTATCAATCGTTGCGCGGCGACACCACCTGCGAATCTGGAAAACGGATCGGGCGGTGGACGGCGTTCCTCTTTGGGTCGGTGCCGCAACCCACGATGTTGCGATTGAATTTGTTAAGCATAAGTTTCGACTCTTTCACAGAATCGACCCGGATGTAGATGCAGAGCGGGACTTCATCGCAGCGAATCTGGCAAAGACATCTCAACTTACACGCGAACAGTTTGTTACTTGCCTAGAACCTGTATTCAGCGCGCAAACCGCCACCGGTCAGGCCTATTACTCTGACAGCAGAATGCTTTTTCTGGAATTGAATCAGGGACCCTCCGAAATGGCCAGGGAAACGCAGATTGCCGGTAAATTGTAACTTTATTCGTGTAAGACAACGGTCAGCAATGACTTATTGACCTTGATTTTGCCGTTGTATTCGATGAAGCCCAGCTTGCGGAATTTGTTCATGAAGAAATTTACCCGTGATCGCGTTGTTCCCACCATGCTTGCCAGGGTCTCCTGGGAAACCTTGGGCAGGATGCGGTCCGGCTGTTCCTGTTTCCCGTAGCGTGCCAGAAGCAAAAGCGTTCGCGCCAGGCGCTTTTCACTCGAGTTAAAAAGTTGATCGACCAGATCTTCTTCGACCCGGATGTTGTGCGCCAGCATATACGCGATGAAATGATCGGATAACTCATGCTCCGCGTGAAGAACGCGCAGCAGTTCCTCTTTCTGGATGACGAGGAGGGTAGTCGGCGTGACGGCACTGGCCGTCCCCATGCGAATCGTCTGACCCGCCATGCAGCCCTCGCCGAAGAAGTCAGTCGGCCCAAACATCGCAACGACAGCTTCTTTTCCAGAGCCGTTCACAACGGATAATTTCACGCCGCCCTTTTGGACGTACATTACGGTTTCGGCAGCGTCACCCTGAGAATAGATGGATTCGTTTCGACTATATTCACTCACTTTTCTCGCCACCCCGGCGGTGTCGAGAAAATCTTGTGCATTGAAAGAGTCGCCATTTCGGTTGTTGCTGAATGTCTTTGGTTTTCTTTTCATATTGAAACACCGTTTAGACGCGAACGTTCTAAGCCAGACTGATAGTATCAGTGGGGATTTCCCTAAAACTGTGCAAAAGAGAACAGCACGCGGCCTCGGTAGCGTATAGGATGGCATTCGACGGTGAGACAGATCTCTACTGGCCGGTCAGCCGGGACGTACGGTACCCCTCATCTTGCCGTTCCACTTTCTGGATCCTGAGAATCGTATTTCTGTTGCAAAGTGCCCAGTAAATTCAAGGAAGGCCTTATGTTTGTACGCAAAGTGACTACTCTTCTAAAGCCAAACAGCATTTCGAAATTCAGCCTCGTAATGGAACAAGAGGTTATCCCGATGCTACGCAAGCAAGACGGATTCCAGGACGTGCTCACATTTTTTGCACCCAGTGAGGATGCAGTGACCGGGATAAGCCTGTGGGACAAGGCCTCGGATGCCCAGGTTTATAGCCAGAGAACGTATCCAGCGGTTCTGAATAAGTTTGGGGGAATTATTGAAGGAACTCCCAAGGTCGACACCTACGAAGTTGTGAATTCTACCTTTCACAAAATCGCTGTCGCTGTTGCCGCATAAAGAGCCGAGTGGTTTGTGGCCGAGCCGGCCCCAGTCCGCTCGGATGTCTTCAGATCGATCGGAAACAAAATGTCAGCTAAGAACACATCTGGAATCATGCTCATCAGAGAGAACACCCCTTTGCCTGCGGGCCTGGCGTTCGCGAGTGAGGCTTTCTTACCCGGTTGGAGAGTTCTTCGGGACATCGACCTGTTCGGACTCAATCGCAAGATTGAGGAAGCCCATTGGAACCTCTTCTATCTGGCCGGGGAAATGAAGGCCATCGTTTTCGGCCATGAACAATCAGGAGCGCTGCGCAGGGCAGTCAAGCAGATCCTTGCGAGACAGGGAGGGCGGAAGTGTAACTCGCTTGAAATTACGAGTGTCGCTTCGAAAAGCTTTCTGGGCATTCCGTTCTTGAGCGTTAAAGCCCATTCCCGGCACATACAGGAAAGCTTCTGTCTGACCCCTGAAAGTGAGGCGGCCGCGACGGTATCACTTGCAGTCTTCCCGTGGACCGGGTTGGAGAGCAACAAGCCGCCGTACACCGGGGCAACACACACAAGGGAACATCCGGCCGAGGTATCAGGTTTTTAAGAGTTCGTCGGAGATATGAATATGAAAACGATGCGTAGTTTGATTTTCTGCCTTGGCGCTTTTCTTCTGATGTCCCCAGTGCTCCGCGCGCAGGATTTATCCAGGTATCGCGGCTTTTCACTCGGCACGAGTCTGGCTAACGTTTTAAAGCTCAGCGAACAGAACTCGAGCGACGTGAAGACAATTCATCTTCGCCCAACGCTGATTCAGGAACTTATGTGGTGGCCGCCGAGCACTTCAGGACATTCTTCCCAACCTGACAGCGTGGAGCAGATAGTCTTCTCATTCTCAAACGGCCAGCTCTACAAGATGTCCGTGACCTACGATCGTGATTCCACGGAAGGGCTTACCGGGCCCGATATGGTGAAGTCCATTTCGGCGAAATACGGTCCCGCGACTGGTGTTGAGTCGGAAATCGACCCGGCCATGGGCGCTCTCTATAACCTGAAGGACGGGCCCCTCGCGTCGTGGCAAGATTCTCAATATTCCTTCGATTTGGTCCGCACTTCTTCCAGCGATCACTTTGGGCTTGTCATTTACTCGAGACGAGCGAGTGCGGCAGCCGAAATTGCTATCGCGGACGGGGCACAACTTGAGGAACGGGAACGCCCCGAAAGGGAAGCTGACCAGAAGAAGAAGGAAGCCGACGACCTCGAAGCTGCGCGGCAGAAAAACCAGAAATCTTTTCATCCGTAGCACCCGACGGAGGTCGCAAAGAGTGCTCGAGTTTTTTAACAAATTGAATGGAGGTCTACGCAAATGACTCTGAATATCACTCCTCTGCATGACCGCGTCATCGTACGCAGGTTGGAAGAGAAGGAAACCGCGAAGGGCGGAATCATCATCCCGGATACGGCCAAAGAAAAGCCGCACGAGGGCGAAGTAATCGCTGTCGGCGCTGGTAAGTTGGAGAAGGGTCATCGCATACCCCTGGACGTGAAGGTCGGTGACCGGATCTTGTTCGGCAAGTACACGGGCAGCGACATCAAGATCGAAGATCAGGAGTACCTGATTCTCCGTGAGGACGAAATCCTGGCGAAAGTGGGCGGGATTGCGAAGGCGGCCTCGAGCAAGAAGTAGGTAGCAGGCAAATCTAAGATTTCGGACGGGCAGAAGTGTTCCATCACCCAGGAGGGTGAAGTCTCATGGCAAAACAAATTGTAACTGGTGAAAATTCACGTCAAGCGATTTTGCGCGGCGTCAACATTCTGGCGGACGCGGTGAAAATCACGCTCGGCCCGAAGGGACGGAACGCAGTCATCGAGAAGAAGTTCGGGGCACCCATCATCACAAAAGACGGCGTAACCGTGGCAAAGGAGATCGAGCTGAAGGACCCGCTCGAGAATATGGGCGCGCAGATGGTGCGCGAAGTTGCGTCCAAGACTTCCGATGTAGCCGGCGACGGCACCACCACCGCGACCGTCCTGGCACAGGCAATCTTCCGTGAGGGTGTGCGAACCGTAGCTGCGGGCGCCAGTCCAATGGCCCTTAAGCGCGGCATCGACAAGGCCGTGGAAGTCGCCGTGGAAGAAATCAAGAGACTCTCGCGCGAGGTAAAGGGCGACATGATCGCGCAGGTGGGCTCAATCAGCGCTAACACCGATAAGCAGGTTGGCAACATCATTGCCGAAGCCATGAAGAAGGTTGGCAAAGATGGGGTCATCACCATTGAAGAATCCAAAACTATGGACACAACCCTTGAAATCGTCGAGGGTATGCAATTCGACCGCGGCTATCTCTCGCCGTATTTCGTAACAGACCCGGAGCGCATGGAGTGCGTTCTCGAGGACGTCCGCATCCTGATTCACGAAAAGAAGATCGGCTCGATGAAGGACCTGCTCCCTTTGCTTGAGCAGACAGCCAAAATGAGCAAGCCGCTCCTGATCATTGCTGAGGACGTTGACGGCGAAGCCCTGGCAACTCTGGTGGTGAATAAACTCCGGGGCACTCTGCAGTGTGCCGCCGTGAAAGCTCCTGGCTTTGGCGATCGTCGCAAGGCTATGCTCGAAGACATTGCCATTCTCACCGGCGGGAAAGCCATCACCGAAGACCTCGGCCTCAAACTCGAGAACGTCAAAATCGAAGAACTCGGCAGCGCTAAGAAGGTCACCATAGACAAGGACAATACCACCATCGTCGCGGGCGCCGGAAAGACCAGCGAGATTGAAGGCCGCATTAAACAACTCCGTCTTCAGATCGAAGAGACTACATCGGACTATGACAAGGAGAAGCTGCAAGAGCG
>DATFZN010000057.1:0-3842 GCA_035314425.1 Candidatus Acidiferrum sp.
TCAGGGCGGCCACCAGTTGCCACACATTGAGTTTCCCCATCTCTCTAAAGCGGACATGATGGCCGGGGTGAACCGTTTCTACGATCAGTATTACTTCCGACCCAAGGTTGTGTGGCGTATCGTGAAAGACGCGCTATGGGACAGCCACGAGCGCAAGCGCCTGTACCACGAAGCCAGCGATTTCCTCAAACTGCGTGCCGAACGATTGAAGTGGGTACGCAACGGCGGAGACGCTGCGAAGACCATGGTGGCGGTATCAGGGACCTCTTCGGCAAGCGGGAACGACTAACTACAAAGAATGGATCGCGAGCACAGGCTTAGGATCAAGACCCTGTTCATGGTCTTGCTGATGGTAGTGTGCGCCAATTTGGGCGACCTCATGCTAAAGCGGGGCATGCTGCAAATTGGTGCCGTGCAAATCTCCCTGCCAGGGGTCTGGCACGCGCTCCTTTCGACCATTCATAACGGCACGATCTGGCTAGGTATTCTCTTTCTTATCGGCTTCACGCTCTGCTACATGACAGCCGTGAGTTGGGCGGATTACAGCTACGTCATGCCAGCGGGTGCCTTCGGCTACGCGGTACAAACCGCGTTGGCAGTGGTCATCCTGCACGAAGCAGTGAATGCGCAACGGTGGGTTGGAGTTGTTCTAATTGTGGCTGGTGTGTTGCTGGTTGGTCAGACGCATCCGAGCACCACAGAGACGAAGGCGGTGACGCCGTGATCAAGGTGGGTCTGATGCTGGTGTTCTTCATTTGCTGCAGCACCGGCGGCGAAATCGCGATGACCCATGGAATGAAGCAAGTGGGCGAGCCGGCTAGCTTCCGGCCAATGGCGCTGATTCGTTTCATTGGCAAGGCCGTCAGAAATGGCTGGGTGTGGTCTGCTATACCGCTGCTGGCGGCTTCCTTCTACTCGCTGCTGATACTGCTGTCTTGGGCGCCGCTGAGCGTGGTGATCCCGGCCTCGGCATTTAACTATGTAGTGGGAACCTTCGGTGCGAAATATCTTCTCAAAGAGCAGGTATCCGTGAAGCGGTGGATGGGCGTGGTGATGGTATGCATCGGCGTGACGTTGGTGCTCCTCACCGGACAGAATTGAGTGTGATACGTCCGCTTGTAACCCGGCCTATCGCGAGGCTTGCCGGTTCGTCAGAACAAACTTGCCACCCGACTCCGCCAGCACATAGACCGGGCCGATCTTTTCCAGAAAATCCTTTTTCTTCTCATCCCCTGTGACAAAGTACACTCGGTTGGGACGTGTCCACAGGTCGGCTAGTTCAGCGTCGTCTTCCAGGAAAATCGGCGGAGCGTCGGGAAAAAGCGAGCCGAACCACAGGCCATTGATGCGGCCTTTGTAGATCAACATCTGCTTGCCGGTGTAAAAATTCACCGATGAGGCTAGTGAGTATTCCCCGTCACAGATGATTTCTTCTCCGGGTTGCAGCGTCTGTTGAATCGAGGCGGCTAGCGGCTGAGAGCCCAGGACAGGATAGAAAACGCCCAACGAAATGTGCGCACACTCAATGAAAACAATGATCATTGCTACCAGCGCCCAGTTTGCCGCGGCAGTTCTGCCTCGGCGCCGGAAAAACCAGTTCAAACCAGTTCCAAGAAAGAAGGCGATCGCTGTGCCGATCAGTGGGCCACGGAAAAAGCCCATCGCGTCACCCGTGAGGTCTAGAAAATGTCCGAGGGATAGGACGTAGTCACTGGTATTTTTGCTAAGAAGATCTACGAGTTCCACACCGGGTTTTGGCTCGTGCGAGATGATGGCAAGAGTCCCCGTCACGACGGAGATCACCAGACCAATTACTAGAAGCACTGCGGCGGAGGTTCGACCGCTTCGAGCAATCGGTGATCCAATGGGAGCTTCCTCCTCGCGGGCGAGCCAGTGACCTAACAGCAGCGCAAGCGCGGGCAAGGCTGGGGCAACGTAATACTCCTGGCGGGTCGAAAAACTGAAGAACAATAGAATGACAGCTGCCCAGCAGAACAGCAGAAGGAGCACCGTTTGGTGCGATTCTCGGACGCCCGCTACGCGAGCCAATCGCAAGGGAATCTGGGCAAGTGCTTGAGGAAAAAAAGCGCTCCAAGGCAGGAACCAAACCAATAGCAGGCCATACAAAAGCACAAGTGGAACGGTTCCATAGTCTACCGGGTAGCGTTTGCCAAGATAGCGAAGAACTTGCTCGTTCATGAAATAAAACCACAGAAACCCTTTGGCCTGGCCTGCCGGCGGATTTCGCAGGGCGGCCAGCACGTGCCAGGGTGCCGCGACCAGCAGGAAGATTAAAGTACTGGACACAAGATGCATCTTGAACAGATGTCGAAGGTCCCGAACGGCCAGCAGGAAAACAAATATGATCGCGCACGGAAACACCACACCGATCAAGCCTTTGGTCAAGACATTTAAGCCGATAAACGCCGCCATGGCCCAGCAGGAAAACAGCGAAGGCTTTCCGGTTTGCCAGCCTTCCAAAAAGAAATAGAGAGCGACGCCAATCCATAGGCCTACGGTGACATCCGGAATCGTGAGGCGCGTGAAGAGATAAGGGCCAATGGAGGCGAGGAACACGATGCCGGACCAGAAACCAGCTTGTTCTGAAAGATAGCGGCGCCCAAACTGGTACAGGAACCATGCGAGAACCAAAACGCTCAAATGCAGTGAGAGACGCGCTGTCCATGCAGCTACGCCAAAAAGTTTGAACGCGACGGCCATGCCCCAGTAGGGTAGCGGAGCCTTCTCAAGGTAGCGGATGCCGTTCTCGTGGAGGGTTACCCAGTCGCTGCGCGTCAGTATCTCCCGGCCAGCGTCGGCATGCGCGGCGTCCGCGTCATCCATCAGCGGCGGATGGAAGAGACCGGGACCAAAAACGCAGATCCAAAGCAGGGTGAGAACTAACAGCGCGAGCCAAGCGCGTTGGCCGGGGGCACGTGACATTGCGAATGCTGACCTCAAACCGGAGACTACAGGTAAAAATCCGTTCACAACACCAAATATCCAGCTTAACACGCCTAGAAAATCGCGCGGCTACGGAATCGGGAGCGACCCGTGGTCAGCGCAAATCGCGCATGTTATCCTATCCATATATCCTCTATTTCATTGGATTGGAGCGGTGGGGTGGCAAGAACCTGGGGACAACTGCCACGTGAAGCGGACTTGCGGAGAATCGGTCGAAATTAATCTAGGTTTGGAAAATAGGCTGAATTGGGAGCCCTTTTGTGATCATTGTGCGCAGCCCTCTTCGTATTTCCTTGGGCGGGGGAGGAACGGACCTGCCGTCGTATTACCGCAAATATGGTGGATTCGTGTTGTCCGCGGCCATCACGAGGTATGTGTACATCACCGTCAGCGAGGCATTTTGGCCGCAAATTCGGCTCAAATACTCGAAAATGGAAGAAGTGGAAACCGTTGACCAAATCCGCCATCCCATTATCCGGGAGGCCATGCGCCTGACAGGAGTGAGCGGACCGTACTTGGAAATCGTGAGCTTGTCCGACATTCCCGCAGGGACCGGGCTCGGTTCTTCGGGTAGCTTTACCACGGCGCTCCTGAGCGCGCTGCACGCGGTGAATAGAAAGTATGTGTCACCGCGGGAATTGGCGGAACAGGCGTGCCACATTGAGATTGATGTTTTGAAAGAACCGGTCGGGAAACAGGATCAGTATATTGCCGCCTTTGGCGGAGTTACCTGCTTCGAATTCGCCCAGGACGACAAAGTGCAAGTCAAGCCGTTGAGTATTTCTGGGGAAACGCTGGCAAACCTGGAAGATAACTTATTGCTATTTTTCACTGGGACTTCCCGCTCCGCATCCGAAATTCTGCGGCACCAGGATACG
>DATFZN010000058.1:0-6698 GCA_035314425.1 Candidatus Acidiferrum sp.
CCTTTGTGCTTCAGGAGCAAGTCGTGGCATTCGTACAGTCTGTGGCTTTCGGCTAGACGGAAGTCTGAACCAAGGAGCTCAGGTACAGCACTTCGATCAAACCAGTATCGATGCAGACGCCACTCACTGCCAGGCTCGATAAAACGATATATACATAACGTTTGTAAAATAAGATCCCATCGTGTGCCCTTGCGTCCGGGTGGCAGACGCTCCGCCCAGAACTGGTCCAACTTGAGTTGTTCGTAAAGCTCACAGACCAGCCAGCATCCACCCCATTGGCGAGCGTTGCGCACTTCTAAGTCTTTGAGCCGGACTTGAATGACTTGCTCGTCGTCGATCGGCGCCGTTTGCTCTTCGGCAAAGAGTGCCACGGTCCGCGGAACGCTGCGGCCATCTTCGAAGACCTCGATCGATTTACGCCAGACCTCGCACTGACTGTCATTGATCTCTCCAAGATAAAGCACCTGCCGCTGGACCACCTGGCCACTAGCGACGCGGCGGTTTTCTACCAGATTCCAATAGCGGTGCTCCTTGCCATTTTTCTTTCGCGTCGTGCAGCGCAAAAACATGCTGGCATGCCATTATTCACAGAAATTTTTTTTTGAGAATAGGCTAGGTCTTCACTACAGCCGCTTTTCGGGTTTTTTGCCGGATACCCTCCCTGAAAATCAACGACTTACGTCGCAAAAATAATTTTTTGCGCACCGAATCCGCGAAGTCGGGCTAGCAAAAGGCAAGAGCATTCAGGACGCCGCCTTCGCGGCGGCTGGACGCATCTTGCCGCCTTCCCCCTATGCGGCGGACGCATTATCGTTCGTGAAAAAGGTCGCATCGGGCCAAAATATTCAGCGAGCAGCTCTGTCCACAGTCGGCAATTTCATTCTGAACAAGATCGAGCGGCAGACTGGACCGATCCTCTCGAATGAACGCGCAGGCTTTTCGCAGGTGCCGTCGACGCTGACCGTCAGTCGGGCCGCCGCTTTCGCCGGAGCGCGGCGTTCGCGCCGGCGTCCCGATCGCGAGCTGTCGGAAATAGACCTCACAGCACAAGGGGCGCAGTCGGGCAAGTGGGTGCGAAGAGGTGATTATGTGATTGTGCTGGGCGTCTAACCGATGCAACCCAGCAGTCAATCTTGACCATCACTGACTCCGATGAGCTTCGGATCGAGTTCTTCGGCAACCTGGCCTTCGGTGACGTTCACGGCTCTAGAAACGGTAGGGTCCTTCTCGGAAATGCCGTCCCTGGGCAAAGACTGCAAAGGCTTCGGCAAATCGTTCTGCAGAATCCTTTTGTTTATCTTCAGTAAGGTCTTCCTACTACGGTTATTTTGATCCTTGGTCGTCTCGCAATGCTACAGGCGGCGTTAGCCGCATCGACCCCTGCACCTCGCGCCAAGGTCCGCTGTGAAAGGCATAGCCGGTTGGACAGAGACTTTTCATGTTCCGGTTGAATTGGCTGATTTACTTGTCCAGAAGGAATCCGCCCGCCTGGATACGGTGCCTCCAATGTTCTATTGGCACCCAGCAGTGCCCCGGTGCGCTCCGTGCGGTGGACCTCTCAACGGATACGTTCGGGAGCTGCTTATCCTTGAGCTTCTTCGAGAGCTTTTCAGTCGATGCGAGGTAGTAAATGAAGAGCCTGGCATCCGGGCGCGATCTTGCCCATCGTGCCCAAAGTTCCGGGTCAACAGTATCGTATAGGCTGTCGAAGCCCCAGCACTCGCGAATATTATCAGCATACCGGTGGCTTCCCAGCGCCAGCCGCCGCATTGGTAACCCGCCACCAGAGTGGCAGGCGAGAATGATGTTCCCGAATGTCGGGGAGCGCCCAGCCTTTTGATAGGACCCGTATTCGGTAAGCGCCGCGAGCACCTGATCGAGATAGGCTTCGAACCTTCTTGGATCGGTCAAACGGCCTGGCTCGGATTTCGGACCCAACGTTGGGGCGACGAGAATAATGTTTTTTCCGCTTCTGTTGATCTCTTCGCGGAGGGGCCAATAGCGGGAACGCCAATACCCATCAATCGAAGCAGAGTCACCCGGGCCGCACACTCTCGTTGTTTTGTGGCCGTGCAGGTAAAGAATCAGGTCAACTTGCGGCCGCGGCACGTAGTTTTCGGGAATGAATATCCCTGTCATTGGCTTGGCAGGGCTTTCACTACCCAAGGGAATGTTTACGTAGAGCGTGGACGCGGGCGGCTGGTCTTCATGCTTAATTAAGACGGGTGCCGCAGTTATGGCGCCGGGTGAGACTGGGTGACTCTTGGGCGCAGCTCCCGCGCCAGGCGGCGGGGCATTCCTGAGAGTTGGCCGGACTAGACGTTCTTCCTTCGGCGGGTTGTATTCCCAATGCCACGGCTCGGCTTCGTACGGATAAAAGCCAAAGCAAACAGCGTTTTGCACCAGCCACTGGTAGGCTGGCAGGCGCCGCAACCTGGCCACGTTGGCACTGCTGTTCTTGTCGCCGAGATAGAAGTCGATGGCCCGGCCACTTTGGTGCGCGCTGCTGCCAGGCGGCGCCACCCACTTGCGCGCTTCTCTGGCTGAGCCGTATCTTGTCAGCGCCTGCACCCACAGTCTGCGCTGGAGTTCAGGGTCGCGGAAGCCTGAAGTCGGCAAGAGCAGCGGATGCTGGATGCCGTCGCCGCGTGCGCCGGCGACCAGCGCCTTCCATGCAGCGGCCGCCAGGGGATGCAGCGGAATCGGCCCCGCGACTCCTTGTAGGTTCACCAGGTCGGCACGATTGGGCGGGGTCTTCTTCGTAACGCGCCCGCCACCGGGCGACTCCACCGCGCGCGGCGTGAAGCCGAAACGGCAGGCACCCCCGGACGGAGCCGGTCGAGGCTCGGAGGGCTGGGATGTCGCGGGCGGCGAAGATGGCTTTCGCAAGGCCGGACCAACCAGGCGATCGCGAATGTCGAGCCACTCCCGGCTCAATTCCGAAAACCGCGGTTCGCCCCTGGTGATCCTTTGGCCGTTCCGCTCCGGATGGCGCGCGAAGAAGATCAGGTTGGTCAATTGGTTTTCGTCACGATGTCCGAAACTAATGGCCAGCTTGATTGTCGCTGCTTCCAAACCGCGGCCGAGCATGCGCAACACGTCCTTCGGGAAAACCGAGGGACTGAAGCGTGGCTGCTCCGTCAATTCCGCCTCCTCCAGACCAGGCCCTATTTCCGCTTCCTCGAAGAGTCCGCCGTCCGAGAGTTCGCTCAAGACGCCTGCCTTGCGCAGCAGCTCAGCCCAAAGACGGCCTTTTTCAACGGCCTTGGTCGCGTTTTTCACCCCCTTGATCGGGTCCCAGCCATGGCGGCCGGGCAGTTCCGCGAGAATTGCATCCACCAGCCACGGTTTATTGACGCTTCTGGCGAGTATCCGGATGATCTCGATCCGATTTTCCTCAACGAACTTCGAGAATTCCTGCCACGTCTTCGGCAAGCCGCCTCTGGCCTTCATTGACTGGATAATCGCGTTTACACCTCCGGGCAGCCAGTGGAGGAGCTTGGTGACGTGCCAGAACAGATCGGTGCCGGGAACAAAACCCAGGTTGCGGGCGCGGATCATCTTCCGTCTCACCATCTCGATTCCCTTTTGCACCGAGTATTCCCGGTCTGTGCTCAGGCGCTGCGGGTCTGCTCCGATGTCGCAGGCTTCGCCCGGATGGACCTGGAAATAGCCGCGCTCACAATATTTGGTGACCACAGCGACGCAGCCGCCTGATTCGACGTAAATCCATCCGAGCAGAAAATCGATCGGGAGATCACCGCCGTATTTTTTGAGGAACGAGACGAGGGCCTTCATCCGCTCCAGCTCCGGAGTCGCTCTTTCGGTGCATCCCACCGGCACACAATTCTGCTCTTCCACGCATTTGGCGCCCTGCCTGGACGGGGCGTGCGCCGCTCCTCCGGGCGCGCGCAGCGCTGGCCGCACCAGGCGGTCCCGGATATCGACCCATTCGCGGCTCAGGGCCTGAAAATTTGGTTCGCTCTTAGCAATGGCTTTGCCGTTCCGCTCGGGATAGCGTCCGAAGAAAACCATGTTCGTGAGCTTGTTCTCGTCCCGGTTGCCACGGGCCACGGCGAGCTTGATTGCCACGCTCTCGAAGCCCCTCCTCAAGGCGCCTATTATCGGCGACGGACCGCCGCCGACTTCTGCTTCTTTCTCGTCCGATTCGCCCTCGAATTCTTCGATCGCCTCCAGTTCCGATCCGCTGCTGCCACCGGCGCGGCCCCAGTTGCGCCATTCGTCTGGAATCGGGTTGCCGGTGCATTTCTCGAGCAAATTGGCCGCATATTCCATCTCCTCGACTTCGCTGAACGGGGTACGGTCTCGAACTCCTTGGCGTATTCTGTATCCTGCATGGTGCATGTTATAGTTTGTTAAAATCTTCGTTTCGGGTGTCAGAACCTCTGCGAACGGTGATGCCCGCAACACCCGCATCTTGTTTGCATAGTCCGTGCCACGGCGTTTATTGGGTGTTTTCCCGGATGCATGCGAAGATTACTTCGCAAAGTTTCGCCAAGACGCTCAATTCACCCGAAGTTAGCTTCGCGTAGTGTACGCTTGTAGAGGAGAGCGTCAGTTTCGGTAGTGTTGCAACTTTGAAATCGCAGGGCAAGTGGGTGCGATAACTGAATGAATTAGACCTCGATTCCAAACATACCAAGAACGAAGCGGTGCAACAAACCGGACCCCGGGTCCCCGTCGCACTCCCGCACGCCTGGCCTTTGCTAGCGCAGCGTGCCAGTTTGCGAGCTGAACTGATTTAGTTGCGTGCCCGATAAGCTCTACGGGACCGCAGGAGGCGTCATAAGCGTCAACCTCGAATCGGCCAGAGACGATCCGCAGCTTCGCACTCGGGAGAACGCCTTCCGCCTCCCTGTGATCTTGAACGCGCGCTGCCGGCGTTTGACGATCTGCAGCTTCCAGCCGTCTTGGCGCAACAAGTGGGCCTTAACCTAGCGAAGCCCGAAATTTCGGCAAAGTAGCGCCAGTGGCCGAGATCACCGGTTCCAGCGGCAGGCGCTCTTTCATATTCAAAATGAATGTTCCGTAAGGGTTTATGTGTTGCCACTTCAGTGGCGACAACGCCCGGAGATCAGCCGCCGTGAGACGGCCTCGCCAAGCAGGCTCCACCAACGCCTGCTGAATCATCAACGTGTTCACGTACACGAGACTCACCTGAAGCAGGTGCAACGACAACATCAGTATCTCCTGGTCCTCCCGCCGGTTGCTGGTGAACTCTCCACCCTTTCCGTAGAGGATGAAATCGTTGGCACTGTTCCAGTTTTCGATAACCTGTAAGCCGTCCTGAATTTCGCGACGGAGCGATTCTAACCGCAAGTAATCGCACAGGAATGTGGTCTTCAGAGCTTTGCCTAGCTCGCACAGCGCCTTGTAGGTTGGATGCTGCGAGTTATGCTTGGTAAAGCGCCGCAAGAGCAAAGGCTGGAGCCTTCGCTTTCTGAATCGATCTTGATTTGATGAGGGTTGTCCGGAGCACTGAAACTTGTCTGCGACGGCAAGTTGAACAAGCATGTCGTTTTATTCATTTTCTGTCCGATTGCCGCTCTGCTTAAATCGCGATTGACTTTGGCGTATTCGTCGAGCGGACTGCCAGCGGGTGGCGCCGCGACTCTCGCGGCCATTCAGTACCAGCGCGCTGCCGATATTTGAGTCACCAGCTTGGCCGGCACGTCCCCAAACAGATCTTCCGGCAGGCGGAGCGCGCGGAGTTGTTCCAGCTTTGCGATTTCATCCAGCACCGTCTCGACCTTGAGCGCGCCAGCTCCCTCCTTAATCACGGCTAGGTCGGAACGAATGGGAAAAAGTGTTCTTTGCTCCGCATCGCCATCGTTCTCGGGCATTTGCCTTTTCACGAGGGCGTCCAGAGCCGCGCGGGTCTGGGACGAAAGCTGCGTGAAGGTCTCCTCAACGAAGCGATCCTCGCGCTGCCGCACGTCATACCGAGCAGACGGCGAAGCCGCTCCGGAGCGGGCGGCTCGATACGCTGCGACCGCAAGTGATCGTATGCGGCAAGCTTAAGGGCTTCGGCTTCCGGGTTGAAGGAGCCAACCCGCTGGCTCAGCCATCCGACCAAAACGGATTCGTCCCGGGCGCGAAATGGGCGGAAACCGAAGTGCTTGCGAATCTGGGCGCGCTGGTGGCGCTGGGTGCGCTCGCTCCACTCACCATCGAAGTACGCTTCGGCTGGCACACCAATCTGGCTGGCCAGATGCGCGACCACACTGCCGGCCACATCTGCACGTCGATCGGGAAATCGCCCGTCGAATTGGAACGCTTTCAACAGCACGGCGAAGCGGAGACGAGTTACCCCCGTCTTGTTACCGAGCAGTTCGAGTTCGTCTGGATTGAGCGTCCAACACTGGGCGAGTTCGTCGGGATGCCACGCCCGCTTCATGGGCTTCGAAGGTGTACGCGATTAAAGTTGTAGGATTACAGCTCTCTCTTTCCGAGAAGTCATTCAATTCCGATCTCGAGGTCACGCTTGGTCGGACACCGGTCACCCCACAGACGCACGGTACAGTCCATTGGCGGACGCCTTTCAGCCTTTCTTGATTGTGACTCGGAATACATCTTCTCCGAACGATTGGTGAATTCGTGCCCGTAGCCGGTACTCAACCCCCTCGATAGTGACAATCTTTTGCTTTCGCCTGATCTGATACAACGCCTCTCGCAGA
>DATFZN010000059.1:0-7577 GCA_035314425.1 Candidatus Acidiferrum sp.
CATCGTCACCGACCTTCGTGTGCGGCTTCTCCCCGACGCCGTCGTTTGGCCAGGTTTCGGCATTGCGCTGGTGCTCGCCACCAAAATTCCTCCGAACGATCCCACTGGCTACACGATCATTGGCTTTCTCGAAGGAGCACTTCCATCAGGTGTTCTCAAAAACGTGTACGAATTCCACGCGAACCTTATCCCTTACGTCAACGCGGCCCTCGGCCTGCTCGATGCCTTGCTTGGCGCTGCTTTCGGCGCATTCCTCCTCTGGGCCGCCGCTACTCTCTACAAACTCTTCCGCAAACGCGAAGGCATGGGCATGGGCGACGTCAAAATGATGGCTATGATGGGTGCCTTCCTCGGGGTCACAGGCTGTTTCCTGACCATTTTGTTCGGTACTCTTCTCGGCTCGATCATCGGCGTGCTCTTTGTTGCCAGCTTGTACGCACTTGGTTGGAAGCGCGATCTGGCGATTCGCGGCAATCGCCGGGGCCTCGGCCAAGTGAACTCGCTGCGCTGGGCCATCGTGTCCAAATACCAGATTCCCCTTGGCACATTCCTCGGCATCGCTGCACTCTTTGTCGTCTACGCCCTGCCTTACCTCCTCTCGTTGTTGCCACGGTAGCTCTTAATCCTTTCGCACCCAACCGAGCCGTGGCCCCGCAATCGGCGTTATACTGTTTAGAGCGAAGAATACTGGCGCTTGGGAGCACCGCTCCGGTAGAGGAAGGTGTTTATGCGACTCATTCGACTACTCGGCACTACAGCCCTTCTCGTTTTAGGATCAGCAGCTACTCTAACTACCCTCGCGCAAACAACACAAACAACCCCCAACACCCCGCCACAAGGCAGCGATCCTCTGGCCGAAGCTGCCCGTAAGGCCCGTGCCGAGCAACAAACCGCTCCAAAGCCCAAGAAAGTTTTCACCAACGAGGATTTCCCTGCTACCCCACCCCCTGCGACCGCTGACGCCAAGAGCCCGGCGCCTTCGGCCGATGCCGCGGCCGAGGACTCTGCTGCGGATAATGATCCGAAGAGCGAAGCGTACTGGCGGAAGAAATTCGCCAAAGCCCGTGCCCATCTTGCGCGCAGTGAAAAGGAATTGGAGGTGTTGCAACGCGATCTAAATAAGAACGAAGTTCAGTATTACCCCAATCCACAGGAAGCCCTGATGCAGCAGTACACACGGCAGGACATCAACAAGGATCGATCCAAACTAGACGCGAAGAAACAAGAAGTCGAAGCGAACAAAAAGGCCCTCAGCGACCTCGAAGACGATCTCCGCAAGGCCGGCGGCGATCCCGGCTGGGCCCGCTAGCCATTCGAAAGCTTTCCGCATTCCCAATCTAGGGTTTTCACCAGGCAGGTCCTGCCTGCTCGTTTCGCGTTATTCTTTGCCGCAGAGCTATCGACGCTTGACTGTCGCCTGTTGATTTTCTCAATTCACATACCCATTGCTCTCAAATCCCTGCAGCTGCTCGAGCAACTGCAATCCCTCGCGCAACTCTTCCGTTCCTTGCTCGAGCGCCGCCCACGCCACGCGCTCCGATTCCTTTGTCACCATGTCCAGGCAGCCGAGAAGCGCCCCTTCATTCGCTACAATCGTTGCGTCCATCATTTTCATCATCTTGGCAATCGCCGATTCTTGAATCTTCTGGAAGGCCTCTTCGACCGGCACTTCTTCTAAGCACAAATCACAAGCCATGCGTGCCAATGTATCGCCCAGTCCGCTGGCCGCGATCCGCAATTGCAGTTCTTCCACGGCAATGCTGGCAAACGACTGTTTGCCGGTGTCGGGCGTGATCCGCGCGGCCATTGGTCCAGCTTTCATTCGCTCCCCCTCACAATTCATCCCGCATCGCAGAGCCTAATGGCTTCCTCTGCCGGCGACAATAGCCTATTCGTAACAGTCAATAAAACTCTGTGCACACCCAAATGCCCGCCATGAATGGTCGCTTTGTTAAATGGACTTGGCTGTGACCTGCGGCACGTCTGCCAACCCGAGCGCTATCGCTCCGCTTTTGCCGATTTTTTCTTTGGCGGCATCTTTTCGAGTCGCCGCACGAAGCTAGCTACCCGCCGCTCCAGTGTTGCCTGCTGCTTCGCCTGATCGAGGTACCGTAGAATCTGTCTTCGCATCGCCACGGTCATCCCTCGAAACACAGCTTGCGCTCTCGGTGACTGTCCGAGCGCCAAGACCATTGCGCGCGGCAGCACGGGTTCGCGTGATTCGCGATCCCGCTCAATCGCAATCTCCACCACGCCGCCCGCATCCACGTGCAACTTCTTCCGAATATCTCCGTGGATCGCCATCCGATGTGCGCCGTTGCCTCGCGATACCATGGTCGTTACCACCGGCACGCCCCCCACCGTTCCGCGCACCGCGACGTGTCCCTCATCTGCCTTGAGCGCAGCGGACACCTTTGCCGGCACATCCACGTACCGGATGACTCCCACCTTATAAATTTGTCCTGAAAATATCTGAAAATTGCGTTTCAATGGAAAATCCAAGTGCCTGACTAGGGTTATTTTCCCACCGACTTCAGCCCAACATGTAGCGCCACCGTTCCGAGCGTCATCAGTTGATAACGAACCTCCGTGTACCCTACTTCTTTCATTACTCCCGCCAACTCCTCCGGGCGGAAAAACCGCGCCACCGATTTTGGCAGATACGCGTATGCCCCAGGATCACCGGAAATCACTCCGCCAATTTTCGGCAGCACCCTCTCGGTATAAAACCGGTACGCACTCCCCATAAGGCCCGGTGCCGGCTCCGTAAATTCTAATATCCCAACCGTTCCGCCAACTCTCAGCACTCGCAAAATCTCCTGCAACCCTGCCTGATAATTTGCCAGATTGCGAAATCCAAACGCAGTCGTCACCAGATCGAACGAACCATCGGCAAACGGCAATCGCAGCGCATCCGCCTCCAAAAATGGAATTCGCCAGTCCTTTCCAGACAGAAACTGGCCTTTTTCTTTAGCTCGGACCAGCATCGTGTGCGAAAAATCCGCTCCCAAGATTCGTGCCTTCGCTCCACGCGTCAAGCAAAACGCCAGATCGCCGGTTCCACAGCACAGGTCGAGAACCATCGCATCCGCGCGCTGCAAAGTCGTCTGCAATTCTCGCGCCGTGCGGGCTCGCCACCGCCGGTCCATCTGAGCCGACAGCAAATGGTTCAGTAGGTCATACCGCGGTGCGATGCGTGTAAACATCTCGCGTACCTTGCGCGAAGCATCTTGTTCGTCGATCGCGCCTTCTGGGCTGGTCCCCTGCGGCCGAAGTACTTGCTCAGTCATTTCGTCTGCCCAGCCGAGACTCGGCCTTCTGCCAGGAGCGTCCCATGAATCGCAGCACGCTCAACACACGTTGCTCATCCACGCCATCGTAGGACTTCGCCACTCCAATCTTTTTCGCCAAAACGAATCGCAACTGATTCGCCCGTGTTTTCTTATCCGACCGCATCACCTTCAACAGCTTTGCTACCGGAACCTTCGGCCAGCCCGGCAGCGGCCCAATCCATCGCAGCAGCGACACCATGCGCGCTACATCATCGGCAGGCATCCCGGCCACTTCGTGCCCCAGCAAGCCCGCGCACATCATTCCGAGCGCGACTGCCTCGCCATGCTGGTATTTCTTGTAGCCGGTCACAGACTCCAGCGCATGCCCGAAGGTATGCCCAAAATTCAAAATCTCCCGAAGCCCCGACTCCCTCTCATCCTTACTCACCACCGCTGCCTTAATCTCAACCGATCTGCGAATCGTTTGCAGCAGCGCCGATCGGTCGCGCTCGCGCAACTTCCCCATTTCCTTCTCTAAAAACGAAAATAGCTGCGCGTCCGCTATCACTCCGTACTTGATCACTTCCGCCAGCCCGCTGCGGTATTCTCGCTCCGGCAAAGTTTTCAGGGCCTCCGGATCAACCAGCACCAATCTCGCCGGGTAAAACGCTCCCACCAGGTTCTTTCCCTCCGGCAAATTCACGCCGGTCTTTCCCCCAACCGAACTGTCTACCTGTGCTACCAGCGTCGTTGGCACCTGCACCAGCGCCACACCGCGCAAATACGACGCGGACAAAAATCCCGCCACGTCCCCCACAACTCCGCCGCCCACGGCAATCACCAGCGACTCGCGATCGGCACCCGCACGCACCAGCGATCGTGCCGCCAATTCCACGGTCGCCATCGATTTCGCCGATTCTCTATCGTCTATAAAATGGACCTGCGGCCGGCTACCCTTCCGGAATCCCTTCCCGAGCGTCTTGCCCTGCGCCTTCCAAACCTTCGGCGACGTCACGAGATGCACGCTCGAGAAAGTTCCTAAGCTAGCGATTTCGGCCTGCACCTTCCGCAGCAGCCCGGCTTCGCACACGACGGAGTAGTCGCCCAATGCTGAGCGTACTTTTATTGGATGGCTATCGCTTGTGTTCATCGGCTGGAAGCTAAAAATCTAATGTAGCACACGTCCAAAAATAACTCGCCGCTTCGGGTGTGCAATCTTCCCGTCCTCTTTCTCCTTTGGCGAGCCCTCCGCGGCTCCTGTCCCTCGCGATCTCCTGGGAGCGTCCTCTGCTCCTAGCAAAAATATTCTTTCTCTTTTTCGCATTCCTCCTCTTCCTAAGATAAAATTAAAGCTTATGATTGCCGTCAACGACGTCACTATGCGCTTCGGCTCACGCATCCTTTTTGAAGACGTGACCACCACCTTCATGGAAGGCCGGCGCTATGCAATTTCCGGCCCTAACGGTGCCGGAAAATCCACCTTTATGAAGATCCTTACCGGCGAACAGGAGCCAACCAAGGGCAATATCACGCGCCCCAAAAAAATGGGTGTCCTGCGCCAGGATCAGTTTGCCTTCGACAAGTTTCGCGTCACGGACACGGTCATCATGGGCAACTCTATCCTTTGGAAGGCGCTCGAGGAACGCGACGCACTCTACGCTAAGCCTCACGATGAACTCACCAACGAAGACGGAATGCGTCTCGGCGAACTGGAAGGCATCGTTGGCGAAGAAGGTGGCTACACCGCCGAATCCGATGCGGGTGTTCTCCTCGACGGCCTGGGTATCGAAGCTATCCTTCACGAGCGCCTCATGGGCGAACTGCAGGGCGGCCAGAAAGTCCGAGTCCTCCTCGCTCAAGCCCTGTTTGGCAACCCTTCGGCTCTTCTGCTGGACGAGCCGACCAACAACCTCGACCTCGATTCCGTTCACTGGCTCAAGGAATACCTGATCGAATATCACGGCGTCCTGATCGTCATCTCTCACGATCGCCATTTTCTGAACAGTGTCTGCACGCACACCGCCGATATCGACTACGAAACCATCATCATGTACCCAGGCGGCTACGACGACATGGTCTTGGCCAAAACCCAGATCCGCGCCCGCATGGAAGCCGACAACGCCGTCCGCGAAAAGAAAATCGCTCAACTCAACGATTTCATCGCGCGCTTCTCGGCCGGTACTCGTTCCGCGCAGGCCACTTCTCGTAAAAAAGAAGTCGAGCGTCTGCAAACTTCCGAACTCGCTCGCTCCAACATTCAACGCCCATACATCCGCTTCACCACCGAACGCCCGTCGGGCCGCCTTCCGCTCGAAATCAAGCACCTCTCTAAGTCCTACGATGGTCTGGAAGTCATCAAGAATTTTTCCGCCAGCATCACCCGTGGCGAAAAAATCGCCTTTACCGGGCGCAATGGCGCCGGGAAAAGCACCATGCTCAAATCCATTATCCGCAACGCCGGCCAATTCATCGGCGATGCCGAGCGCGAGTTCCCCATCGATTCCGGCAACGTCGTCTGGGGCCACGAAGTCACCGTCGGCTATTTTCCCCAGGACTTCGGCTACACCATCGACAAAACCAAGGGCATCACCGCTCTCGAATGGCTTTGGCAATTTCAGCCGCAAGCTACGCAGGAGGAGATCCGCGGTTACCTTGGCCAGATGCTTTTCAGCGGCGAAGACGCGCTAAAGCCCACCGTCGCTCTTTCCGGCGGCGAGTGTGCCCGCCTCATCTTCTGCCGCTTGATGATTCAGAAACCCAATTTGCTGGTGCTCGACGAGCCCACCAACAACCTCGACCTCGAATCCATCAACGCCCTCAACATCGCTTTGCAAAAATACGAAGGCACAGTTTTGCTGGTCACTCACGACGAAGATGTTCTCGACGAAGTTGCCACGCGCATCTGGCACTTTCGCGAAGGCAAGATTTATGATTTCAAGGGCAGCTACGAAGACTTCTTGTCCGACGCCCAATCCAAAGCCAGCTAATCTCTTTGGCCGACCGCAGTCTTCGCTTCCTGCAAACTGAAAACGTTTAACCCTAAACTTTGCAGTTCCACTTGCTCTCCCCCGCATCTCCCATTACATTAATTTATTGGGGTTCATTTGCCGTTTTCCCCTGATAGATTCCCTGGAGGAAGTTTCATGCGAACCCGTAATGCCTTCATCTTCGCCGGTTCCCTGCTCGCCAGCGCCATTGCCGGTAGCCTCGTCGGTCCGAAGCCGGTCATCGCCGTGGCCCGCGAAATGATCGAGCTTCAGCGCGACGTCACCACCCTCTTGCAAGGTCAAAAAGATCTGCAAACCCAGATGACCCAGGACCACACCGTCCAAAAAACGCTCATCGAGCAATCCTCCGATAGCGTCAATAAGCTCGGCTCGACTATGAGTTCACTCGAAAAATCCGTTCAGGACGTGCAAGCCAATTCCGGGGCTCGCTTGGACACCATGTCCACTCAGGTCCAGGGCCTTTCTGACAATCTCGAAGAAATCAAATCGCGCCTCGGCAAAGTCAATCAGCAGCTCGTCGACCTGCAGAACTCCGTGCAGAATATTGACTCCCGCATCTCCGGTGGCGGCCCCAGTGCCGCTCCACAGAACTCTCCTTCCGGTACCAATGTGTCCCCCTCCTCCGGCCCCTCTGGCTCGTCCTTTCTGCCTGCAAACTCCTCTCCCTCGGGTCCCGCACCCTCCGCCGATACCCTCTATTCAAACGGCCTTCGCGACATTACCAGCGGCAAATATGATCTCGCGCGCGCCGAATTCCAGGACTACCTCAAGTATTACGGCGACACCGATCTTGCTTCCAACGCCCAGTTCTATCTCGGTGAAATCGCCTACACCCAGAAGAATTACGAGCAGGCCATCGAGGAGTACGATCGCGTCCTCAACAATTACCCAAAGAGTTTCAAGCTGGCTCCCGCCCGCCTCAAGAAAGGCATGGCACTGATTGAATTGGGTCAAAAAAACCCGGGCATCAAGGAACTTCGTGAAGTTGTGAAGCGCTACCCCGGCACCGAAGAAGAACGCCGCGCCCGCGCCAAGCTGAAGGACATGGGCGTAGCGATCACCGCTACCGCGGCCCACTAAACCCCATCCCCCGAACTCTCCGCCCTCTCCCGAGTCCGCTGCTCCCCCGGTGTTACGCTTATCTATTCGTCTTTAAAGCAAAAAGCGCGCCAGAACTACCGCGCGCTTCCAAACCCTTTCTCCTTACCCAGTCTCTAAGGCGCTCTCCCCACCCACCACAGCACTCTCGCCAATACCTTCCAGCGCCGCTTCGAACTGAGCGTCACCGACTCGTAGG
>DATFZN010000060.1:0-14932 GCA_035314425.1 Candidatus Acidiferrum sp.
GGAACGGCGGGCGAAACGCGTAGCAGACGTGACGCAGGCGATTGGATTGACCTCGGAACAGAGCCAGAAGATGGATGGCATCATTTTGTCGGCACATCAGGAGATGAAGAAGGTGCATGACCAATCGGAGGCGGATATTAACGCGATCCGCGAGCGGGCCCGCGCGCAGATGAGAGAGTTTTTGACACCGGAACAGAAGGCCAAGTTTGAAGATTTTATACGGAAAACGGATGAAGAACGGAAGCGGATAGCGCAGGGGGGGCAATAGTCAAAGACGGTCCGCCGGGGCCTCGGTCGAAAATTTGAGGTTAGAGTTCGACAACTAACTTGCCGATATTTTCGCCGCCGAAGAGCATGTTGATTGCTTCGGGGGCTTTTCGCAGGCCGTGGACGACGGTATGTTTGTCTTTGAGTTTGCCCATGACTTTCCACATCCCCAGCTGCCGAGTGGCTTCCTTGAAGCGCGGGGCATAGTCGAGGATAAGGAACCCGGTGACTTCGAGGCGCTTGATGAGCAACTGAGCAAAACTGGCCATGGCAGGATCGGAGCTGGTGTAACCGGAAATGAGGCCGCAAAGCACGACGCGGCCATGAAGATTCATGCGAGTTAGGACGGCCCGCATGACTTCGCCGCCGACGTTTTCAAAATCGATGTCGATGCCTTCGGGGGTTGCAGCTTCTAGGTCCTGCTTCCATTGGGGCTGTTTGTAGTTCACAGCGGCATCGAAGCCGAGTTCCTCGACGATCCAGCGACACTTTTCTTCGCTTCCCGTAATCCCCACCACGCGACAACCCTGCATTTTTCCAAGCTGGCCCACGATCGAACCGGTGGCACCTGCCGCGGCCGAAACGACCAGGGTCTTGCCGGCTTCGGGTTTGCCGATATCGAGCAAGCCAAAATACGCAGTGAGACCGTTCATTCCCAAGAGCCCCAGAAAATGAATGTCGGATAGCTGGGGAATGGAGGGAAGCGGTTGGAAGTTGCGCGGGTCTCGGCTGTCAATAATCACGTAATCCTGCAAACCGGTTAGACCCAGGACCTTGTCGCCTGGATGGAAGAGGGAATGGCGGGATTCGACGATTTCGGCCAGACCGAACGCGCGCATCACTTCACCAATCGCGACCGGGGCCATGTACTGTGGAATATCGGCCATCCAAACGCGCATGGTGGGGTCGATCGAGAGATATTTGACGCGGGCAAGGGCTTGGCCGTCCTGCAAAGAAGGAATAGGCGATTCGGTGAGTTGGAGATCGCTCGGAGAGAGGAGGCCGTGGGGACGGGCAGCGAGAATCCAGTGGCGAACGGTGTTGGGCATATGGGGGAGGCTCCCGGAACGAGGGTAGACGAGCGAGCCAAAAGTTGAAAGTTGAAAGTCAAACGAAAGGGAAAGAAGCGCACGCCCGAGAAAAACTGAGGCGCAGGGCGAGCGGAGGGTGGGTGGCTAAGCTATGCGGAAGCGCGGCGGGCGAGGACCCATTCGAGGGCTCCATCGAGGCTGCGGAAGACTTCGATGCCGGTTTCGCCTTCCGATTCGCGAAGCATAGCGAACATGCGTGCCAAGCCGAAAGTGGCGTCGCTGCCGACGAGAATTGCTCGACGGGATGTGGGAGAGAACAGATTTCCCCGGGCGAGCTTACGGATATCTTCGGTGGTGACTTCGATCTTGGTGATGTGACTGACATCAATCAATTGAGAGAAAGCAGGATCGAAGTTCGGATCGGCGGCAAGCCTTTGCTGATGGGTGAAAATGTCCGCGGGGGTGATGGTGCCGGAAGCGGTGCTGAGGACCAGACGATTCTCTTTTTCAATTCGATAGAAAGCAGGCATTGCGCCGTGGCGACCTCTACAGATAGCTATAGATTCAATGAATTTGGGTGGTACAGAAAAGTATACAACGAGAGGAGTGCCGGACAAAATTGCGCTGTAGTTGTGAGGTGGGAAGCGAGCAGGGGGCTACCGTTTCGCTGGCATGTCCTAGTAGGTTTCAACTATTCAACCGTGCCAAGCGGATCGATATAGTCCTCGAATTCTGAAGATTCACTGATTTTAGGCGATCAGGGGGTACGCATGTCTGCCGAAGCATCCGCCGTAGATTTGCAATCGACCGTGGCGTTGACGGCTCGTTGGAGGAGCCGGACGCTAGCTTTGATCTTGCTCGCGGCGATTGCCGGAATCTTCTGGGTGGATTCGCGCTACCCAGCGTTGCTCAAGAGGTACCACGCGGGAGCACAAGTGAAGGCCGCAGGCGCGCTGACCTTCCAAACGGTGTACCCCGTGGACCGATCGATGCCGCTTAGCACTCGAGTGTGGCGGACTACGGTGAATTGGCTCGATGCCAATCGGATTGGAATGACTTTTTCGTTTTTGTTCGGACCGGCGGCGCTGACCTTTTTAGCGATGATCGGGCGGCAACGAACGAACTCCATTTATCTGAATACGCTATTTGGTGCGGCGGCCGGAGCTCCGCTGGCGGTGTGCACGAACTGCATCGCGCCGATTGCCCGCGGGTTTTATGCCGCGGGACTGAGCACGGAGTCGGTTCTGGCAGCGATGTTCGCCTCGCCGGCGCTGAACGTGGTGGTGCTGGCTATGACGTTTGCATTGTTTCCGGCCGAGGTGGCGGTGCTAAAACTAGCGACGGTGCTATTTTTGATATTCGTATTTGCGCCAGGCGTGACGATTGGGCAGGGGAATACTGCCGCGGTGGTGCCGAGTCCCGTTGAAATTTCGGTAGCGGAGACTTGGGGGCAAGCCCTCCGATCCACGGGGAAATCGTTTGTGAAAAGTTTCTGGTACGTGTTTCGTGTGGCCTTCCCGTTGATGATTCTGGCTGCGGTGTTGGGAGCAGTGGTGATCGAGTTGTTACCGGCACAAGCGCTAGTGGCGCAGGTGACGGTGGGCGGGATTATTCTTGTGGCGCTGATTGCAACGTTTTTGCCGGTGCCGATGGCGTTTGATGTGGCGATTGCGTATATCGCGATGAGCAAAGGAGTGCCCCTGCCCTATGTGGTGACGATTCTGTGCACTCTCGGAATTGTGAGTGTGTTTTCCTTGAGCGTAGTGGGGAAAACGATTTCCTGGAAAGTAGCGGGAGCGGCCTATGCGACAGTGGTGGGGTTGGGGATTGTCGCTGGAGTGATTGCGAGAGTTTTGTTGTAAGAGTGAATCGTGAGAGTTTACGGAAAGGCGGTCCAGCCTGGTTGCTGCACAGCAAGGGCTGCGCACGGCAGAAGAGAAAACCGAGCAAGAAAAAAGCTTGCACATTTTTCCACAGAAATAGAACTTACACGGGGGGCTTCCGATTTGTAAAATGAGCGGGATTTCAGATCAGGGGGAACATCCATGTTGTTTGCTACAGTGTCCCGCGGCAAGAATGTCGGAACGCGATTGATACCTCATCGATTCAAAGATAGCCGCTATCACGTACAATTAGGAAAGGAAGGGCCATATATTCCGATCACCGATGATCGCGACATACCGTCGTATCTTGCAAACGGATATTCGTTGCATATGAGCGGCAAAGCAAGGAATCACAACCCCACGCTGATACGGCCGCAGTCGATTCGAGGGTGGCAGGGGAATATTTAATTTCGGTTGGCGGACATTTATTGGCTTTGGGGGAAGGGGTGGCGAAGTAATGCTACCCCTTCTTTTTTGGGGAGAGGGAAGAGACTCACCACCACAAGTAGAGAGTTCGAAACAAAGAGAAACAGAGAAGGTGTGGTTTTAGAAAAATGGGTTGATGGAGAGGTGTGGCAAACCTATGATGGCTGGCGAAGTTTTTGGGGGGGCGAGGGATGAAGCGAACCATAGGATTGCTGTTGATGGTGTTGCTCGGCGGACCAATCGTGGCGGGACAGGAATGGTCGCAACCCTGGGCGCGCGAGCGGATTGCGCAGTCTCCCCGACATAGCGAGTGGGTCTCGGTGAAGCACGACGGGCGCAGCGTGGAGACGCTGGTCGTTTATCCGGAGTCGAAAGAGAAGCGGCCCGTGGTGCTGGTGATTCACGAAATATTTGGTTTAAGCGATTGGGCACAGGAGTTGGCGGATGAAGTCGCGGCGGCGGGCTTCATCGCCGTCGCGCCGGATTTGTTGAGCGGGATGGCCCCAAATGGCGGGCGGACGAAGAATTTTCCGACTGGTGCAGTGATGGAAGCGGTGAGCAAGTTGAATCCGGATCAGGTGACGGCGGATTTAAACGCGGCTGCGGATTACGGGCTAAAGCTGCCGGCGGCGAGTGGAAAATTATATGTGGCGGGATTCTGCTGGGGAGGAGGGCAGACGTTCCGGTTCGCGACGAATCGAGGGGATTTGACGGGGGCGTTTGTGTTCTACGGGCCACCACCGGAGAAGGAGGCGATGGCGCGGATCAAGGCCCCGGTGTACGGATTCTATGCCGGGAACGACGCACGCATTGATGCAACGATCCCAGATACGGTCGCGGCGATGAAAGCTGCGGGGAAAAAATATGAGCCGGTGACCTATGAAGGTGCGGGCCACGGATTTATGCGCGCGGGGGAAGCTCCGGATGCGACTGAGGCGAATAAGAAGGCCAGAGAGGAATCGTGGAAGCGGTGGAAGGCGTTGATGGGGCAAGGTCCGTCTCCTCGGAACGACTGAAAAAATTAGCACAACACGGAGGGAGCGGATCGGTAGAAAGCAGGGATGCGATGAGCTGGTTTGTTTGGGCCTTGCTGTCGGCGTTTTTTGCCGGACTAACAGCGATTTTCGCGAAAGTTGGCGTGGAGAACGTGAACTCCAATCTGGCGACGGCGATACGGACGGTGGTGGTTTTAATTTTTGCGTGGTTTGTGGTGTTGTTCACAAAGACCCAGCCGCTTGGGAGCATCGAGCAGCGAACCTGGATCTTTCTCCTACTTTCGGGGTTTGCCACCGGGCTGTCGTGGTTGTGTTATTTCCGGGCGCTGCAATTGGGGGAAGCTTCGCAGGTGGCTCCGGTGGATAAATTGAGCGTGGTGGTGGCGATTGTGCTAGCGGCGACGTTCTTGCACGAGCGGATGACCTGGCATCACTGGGTCGGTGGATTGTTGATTTTTGTGGGGGCAGTGGTGTTGGCCTATGCGTAAGAAAGCGTTGACTTTGCAAGGGAAGCGCGCACGCGATGGCAGTTTCACGGGCGTCCGCCGGGACACATGCTACCACTTTGCTACCCCCAGCATTGTGATGAATACCCTGAAAAAGAGGCAAAAGAGGTTCCCGAGTGGCCGACAATCCGGGAGTCCGTTCGGCAGCAGGCGCACGCCCTCCGCGTAATGTGGAGTGTTGGCGGGAAAATTAGATTCTTTGCGGGCGCCATTAGTAATGGACAGGCTGATAAACCGGCCTGCCAGATTAGAATTAACGAATGCTACCCATAAATTTTATTGATTTTTGACTTGCAGTTCCGACCCCGCGCGATTATTTTCCTTCTCGCTAATTTCACTGGGAATTGGCGCAAATTTCTTTGTACGGAGGGCGCAATGAAGGTTCGATTTCTTTTGCTTCTTCTGGCGATGTCTTTGTGCACTTTGCTGTACGCAGCCGGCGGTATTACTTCTGGTTCGTTTAACTTCTCAACGTTCGCTGTACCCGATACCCCCTTTCCCGGTTCGCTTGGTGTGGAGCACATCAGTAATTCCAAAATCATCGTTGGCTACACTTCTCCGCCTTCTCTCAATCCGACCAGCGGTTTTACTCGCCACCCGAACGGGAATATTGTCACTTTACAGGATCCCCTGAGCTCAGGAGCGTTTCAATACACTCTGGCGTCCGGTGTGAATACGCAAGGCACCGTTGTCGGGTATTATTTCGATACGGCCAATGACCAGTATTCCGGTTTTTTCTACCACGGCGGAACTTTCACAACATACAACATCCCCGGCCTTCCGCCCTATTCCGCGACCACAATTCTCGGAATTAATGAATTTGGGGCTATCTGCGGCTATTACCAGGCTGCACCTGCCTATGCGACAGTTCCTTATGTTAATTGGTGGGGCCACATCGATACGAATTTCCCCATTCCTGCTTCAGTTTTTACAGAGCCGGAATCCGTCAACGACCTGGGCGTCGTGGCAGGCTCTTTCGAGGACAGCTCTAAAGTTTTTCATGGTTTTATCCGCCATCTGGACGGAACTATTACTACCGTCGATGTGCCCGGCGCCGCGTACACCGGAACCGTCCTCATCGGGATAAACAATTTCGGTTGGACTTCCGGTCATTTTTGGGATTCCGGAAATCATGAGCACGGATTTGTTCGCTCCCCCAAGGGACACTTTTACCAGATCGACGTTCCGGGTGCGGACACTGTCACGCCCGGGCTGGGAACCGCTGGGGGGGGCCTAAACGATGAGGGCACCGTTGTGGGCCACTTTGATCCTGCAGGTGGGGGCGCGGAGATAGCCTATATTGCCAGCCCTGATTTTGATATGAAAAATTGGGACGAGTAATCAGCGCGGGGAATTTCCGGCGCTCCCCGGATTTCCACCATTGTCCTTACATCGTATTCATTTTTCGCGCCTTCGGCGCATGGAGTCGAAGGTGTCTTCGCCTGGGCTGGAGAGCACGTCCTTGGGCTCGACACCGAGGAGAATAGGCTTAGGTCGCTGGCAACTTCCTATCGATCCTCTCCAATAGCAAGCAGGCTTTGTCTATCGCCTTGTCGACAGAGTATTGTTCATTTAGGTGAGGCTTATCCGTTTCCATGTTTTCGATTAAGCGACGCGCAGACCTTGTCGAGTGCCAAGCGCACGATTTCACCCAAAACATAGGTGGTTTTGCCCGCCTTAATCTTCGCCACCAACTCGGTGACCGCACCCGCCAGGATGTAAGGCTTAACGATGAATGCTGCAACGCTGGACTCTTCAACCAGGTCAGCTGCGGTCCGAAACAGGCTGCTCGATTGTAAGAATTGATGATCCTGCAAATGGATGACCTGGCATCACTGGGTTGGGGGATTGTTGATTTTTGAGGCGGCAGTGGTGTTGGCCTACGCGTAAGCAGCCGAGCAAGGAGTGAGTTCGGAAGGAGCGCAGGCGAGCGCTGACAGTGTCTCGGGCGTCCGCGGGGACTCGTGCTACTGCACGGCGATTGTGATGGTGGCCGTGGTTTGGCCGTAGGCGTTATTGGCGTAGAGAGTGTAGGTGGTGGTGGCCGAAGGGTGGACAGTCGCGGAGCTGCCGCGGGTGGCGCCGATTTCGGGGGAAAGGATGATGTAGGACGCGCCGGTCGCTTGCCAGGAAAGTGTGACGGGGGTGCCCGCGGCTACGGAGGTTGCGCTTGCATTCAATTGCGAAATAGTGGGCGAGGCACCGCTTGGAACGTTGCTCGAGGTATAGAGCGGAGTGATTTCGAGGACGTCAAAATCGGAAGCTGTGACGGCGCCGAGTGTGTGAAGGTCATCGTTGCTCCAGCGATCGTCGGGCGCGCCACTGATGTACATCGAAGAGCCATTATCGGCCACGATGATGCCGTACTTCTTCATAGCGTTGAGAATTACCTGATTGGCGGCGCTGAAACTTGAAATGTCGAAACTCGATTTGAGGCGCATGCGCATGCCCATGGGCGGAGCATATTGCGCCGAGGTTGTGGCGGCCCAGTGCGAAGCCGGGGGAGTGAAGCCCGCCCTGGAATTTTGCACCGTGAAGCGAATGGCGTGATTGATCGCCCCTTGGGCGACTTCATCGTAACGAACGAGACCCGGGAAAATTGGGAGGCCTGCGGCATCGGCGCTGGTCCAGGTGTAGGGGCGCCGCTCGTCGGCAGTGAGATCCCACACGGCGCCCGAAGCTGCGTTCCAATACGTGGATTGCGGATAAGAACTATACAGTTCGTAGAGGAAACAAGTGTTGGTGTCGAGAACCAGGACGTGGCGATCACCGCTGCCGGGATTGGGGTAGCCTTCAATGGGGGCGGTAAGCGGAATCGGCATAGGGCCAGCGTCGCTCTCGCTGCCGTATGCGGTGTAGTCGATCGGCAGCAAGGGCTGTGACGAATCGACGACGGTGTAGGGAATTCCGATGCTGGAGCTGTTGTATAGTCCGGCGCCGAAATCGGGATGTAGGCCTACGGAGCCGCCGATGAAATTGATAATCGCAGCCGAGTTTGGATCGACGGGCGCGGAAGAGATATCTGTGTTCCAGAGATTGTCTGACGGGAAAGGGACGAATCCGTTGAGACTGGCGCCTTGTCCGCTAGACATGCTGCCGCAATTGGAAGTTTGCGTAGAACCATTCACCTGAAAATTCAGGGAGTTGGAGGTGCTGCTGCCCGGATCGGGGTTTTGCACGGCGACAGAAAATGTGCCGGCCGTGGAGAGGCTGCCGACGGCAGTGAGTTGTGTACTAGACAGGAAAGTGGTGGTGAGGGATGAACCGTTTAAAACGACTTGTGCGCCTGAGACGAAAGCGCTGCCGGTTATGGTGAGAGTGAAGTTGCCCAGGTTTGTGGCGGCGGGAGAAATGCCGGTGAGCACGGGAGTGGGATTTAGAAGAGTAACGGCGCTGGTGGCGTATTTCGAGGAGTCGGCGGTGCTTGCGGCGGCAATGGTGACGGTATTGGGCGATGGGAGCGTTGCGGGGGCGGTGTAATTGCCGGACGAGTTGATGGTACCAAGAGTGGAGGAGCCGCCCGTCGTCTGATTGACGGACCAGATGACAGATTGATTGGAGCTTCCGGTGACCGTGGCAGCAAAAGTCAAAGATGCGCCGGTGCGGATGTTGGCGGTGGTTGGGCTGATCGTAACAGAGACAGAATCTGTAGGCGGAGTATTCGGCGGAGGATCGGGAGTTTTGGAGCTTGTGCCGGTGCTGCCGCAAGAGGAAAGCGCAAAGGCGGCGAGGAGGAACAGAGAAGTAGGAAGTGCACGGCGCATGGATCAATATTGGGAGGTGGACGGAGCGGGAGCAACTGACCGGAAGGACAGAAAAAGAGCATGGGAGTCCTAGAGAGAATCAAGGACAGAAGACGGGCGAATCTGCGACACCGCACGCAGCGTTTAAGGTTTTGTGATGACCGCACAGGCGATTCGCGGCGGCGCGCTGGCAGTCACTTCCGTAGCCACCGCGTGAATTACAAGAGAAGTTCCGCCGTTCGTGAAGACAGAGTTGCTTTCCCCACCAAACGTGACCCCAGGAGCGATTACGCTGGTGTGTGCCGTACCATCCGCATTTACGGTTAAAACAAAATTGGGGATGTCTCCGGCGGGCATACTTGAATGAGTGTGTTCGCTGTGGGTTGCATCGGTTGGGTTAAAGTGTGCTCCAGCTGACTTGAAGTCGGGTGGCGCGCATGTTGCAAACTCGTGGATGTGCATAAGATGCGGTCCGGGCGGTAAGTTCTTGATATCCAATTTGATTCTCACCCCGTTCGCTGCTTCGAACAGTGTGGCAGTGCCGACGTTTTGACCCTGTGCGTTGATTATCTCAGCGGTCACTGGCTTCGAGTTTGCGTGCTTTTGGGTTTCTTGGGCAAAAAGCACTTGGGCAGAAAGTGCAAGCAAGAGCAGTGCAGTTGCGATAGATTTCATTCCGTCACTCCGTTGGCTTGAATCGACGCCCAGCGTCAGGCATTTTTAAACTGTACTAACGGGTATGTTGCGCGGTCAACACGCTGTGACCTTTCCGCCATCGAAGTTGGGCTTGCATTATGGCGCCGCGGTGCAAGACCGCGCAGAAATCGTCGAGGCCACCGGGAACCTGGCCGTAAATGATAATCCTGCCGAACTTTTGAACATTGATTACAATTTGGGGCGTGGCGGAGCGGGACAATCCGTTGCTCAGCATCAACATAGAGCCATCCCGAGGGGATCGTCGCCTTAGGATCGCCATCCCGGAGAAACGCATGAACAGTCGAACTGGTTTGTTGGGCACTGTAGGGCGATTTGTCGTTGGTTGCGTTGCGGCATTGTTGTCGCTGGGCGCGGTGGCGATGATGGGGCAGGATACGGGGTGGCCGAATTACGGGAATGATGGCGGAGGGATGCGCTATTCGGCGGCGAAGCGGATTAATCGGGGAAATGTCGGGCAACTGAAATTGGCGTGGAGTTACCGGACCGGAGCTGTAGAGGAGAAAACCAAGTTGATCGAGAAGGCGGCATTTGAGGCGACGCCGATTGTGGTGGAGGGAAGACTTTTCCTCAGCACGCCGTACGACCATGTGATTGCGCTCGATCCCAAGACAGGGACGAAGATTTGGGAGTTCGATGCAAAGGTGAACCTAACGAAAACTTATTCGGAAGTGACCTCGCGCGGAGTCTCGGCATGGAGAGACCCAAACAGTAAGAAGGGAGATGTCTGCGGGCTGCGGATTTTTGTGGGAACGATTGATGCCCGGTTGATTGCCATCGATGGCGAGACGGGGAAACCGTGCGCGGATTTTGGGATAAACGGTGAAGTCGATCTGCAAAAGGATGCTGCCACGCAATTCGAGTGGCGAGGAGGGTATCAGGTTACTTCACCCGCGGCGATTGCGAACGATGTTGTGATTGTGGGGTCGTCGATTGCTGATAACTGGAAAGTGGATACTGGGCGGGGAATCGTGCGCGGATTTGATGCGCGATCGGGGAAATTACGTTGGACCTGGGATCCGATCCCGTGGGCCCAGGAGACGAAGCCCAAGTCGGGAGCGGGAAATGCATGGTCTGTGATTTCGGTGGATGCGCAACGCGATTTGGTTTTTGTGCCGACCGGGAGCGCCAGCCCAGATTATTTTGGCGGGATCCGCAAGGGCGACAATAAGTGGGCGAATTCTGTGGTGGCGCTGAAGGCTTCGTCCGGCGAGTTTGTTTGGGGATTTCAGGTGGTGCATCACGATTTGTGGGATTACGACGTGGCGAGCGAACCGCTGCTCTTTACGTGGAAGGATGGAACACCTGCCGTGGTGGTCACTACAAAAATGGGACATGTATTCGTGCTGAACCGATTGACTGGTATCCCGCTGCTGCCGGTGGAAGAGCGGGCCGTGCCCCAATCCGATATTCCGGGAGAGCCGAGTTGGCCGACACAGCCGTTCAGTACGATGGGGTTGGTGCCGGAAAAATTTGAAGCAAGCGATGTCTGGGGAGTTTCTCCCGAAGATGCCAAGTGGTGCAGAGATCGGATTGCGGAGTCGCGCAATGAAGGGATTTTTACGCCGCCAAGCTTGAAAGGGACGGTCGTTGTCCCGGGAAACATTGGTGGCGTGAATTGGGGTGGAGCGGCGTACGATCCGCAGAGGCACTTGTTGATTGCAAATACCAATCGGCTAGTGGCATGGGTCAAGATGATTCCGCGGGACAAGTTCGACGAGGAAAAGGATAAGGATGCGACCAACCGCATCTACGGAGAATTTGCGGAACAGGATCCTGCTCCGTTCGGTATGTACAGGACGTTTCTGTTCTCGCCGAGTAAGACGCCGTGCAATGCCCCACCGTGGGGGACGACGGTGGCCCTGGACCTGTTTACGGGAAAGAAATTGTGGGATGTGCCGCTTGGAACGATGATTCCAGGAAAAGAGACAGGATCGATAAATTTGGGCGGGCCCATCCTGACTGCGGGAGGGTTGGTGTTCACGTCAGCGGCAATGGATCTGTATTTGAGAGCGTTCGATTCCGAGAGTGGGAAAGAACTGTGGAACTACCAGTTGCCGGCGGGGGGACAAGCGACGCCGATGACCTACGAGGTGGATGGGCAGCAGTATGTGGTAATCGCGGCGGGCGGGCATGGAAAGTTGCATACGAAGCAAGGAGATTATGTTCTGGCGTTTGCCGTGGAATGAGGAGCAGTGGAGCCGTCGATTTTACAACACAGAGGCAGAGCGGATCACAGAGAAGGGGTGAGGGGCGGAGAAGGAACGGAAAAGGGACGAGGGAAGTCGCTTTGCGGCGGGCTTCCCTTTTCCCGGAGGGGTGATTTTAGAAGGGGATGTCTTCGTCGGAGATTTCGGGGCCGCTACTGCCGCCCATCGGCTCGTCGGCATGGCCGACTCCTTGATCGAACTCGTCGCTACGGCTGGCGCCTGCTCCCGCTCCGGCTCCTGCAGCCATGCCCTCGCCGCGGCCGCCTAGCATGCGCATCTCGTTGGCAACAATCTCGGTAGTGTACCTTTTCTGCCCCTCTTTATCCTGCCATTCCCGGGTTTCAATACGACCTTCAATAAACACCAGGGAGCCTTTCTTTAAATATTGCTGCACAATCTCAGCCAGCTTTCCCCAAATCTTGATGCGATGCCACTCGGTTTTCTTTTGACGTTCGCCGTTGCGATCCTTATAGGAAGAATCGGTTGCCATAGTGAAGGTCGCGAGCGCCTGGCCACCGGTGGTGAATTTCGTTTCCGGATCTTTTCCGAGACGGCCAACTAAGATGACTTTGTTAACGGACATGCAAATCCCCCTGAAAAGAGGAAGATAGCACGAGAGCGAAGAAAAATGAAATGGCCGAGAAGGATCGGGTGCACGACATAAGAATCAGGATCGAAGTCTGATAAGGTTTGGGCGGGGTTTTCTATTCTTATCTGACAGGCTATAATACCTGTCAGACAGGAGGGTACCCATGACCACAGCCTTAAAAGCACTCCGAGATAAACGCGCTCTGATTACCGCTCGTTTAGCGCAAATCGATGACTTGCGTCCCGGTTTCTTGACTGCCCGTTTCCGTAAGTGCGGCAAGTCCAATTGCCACTGTGCCCAGAAGGATTCTTTGGGACACGGTCCGTCCTATTCGCTGACTCGTCGAGTCGGTGGAAAGACGGTCACCCAGGTCATTCCTCAAGGCCCTGCAGTCGAACGTGCCAAAGCGCAGATCGCCGAATACCGCCGCTTGCGTAACCTGGTGCGGGAACTGATCACCGTTAGTGAGCAAATCTGTAGTGCTCAACTGCGAGACCCGGAAGCGGTTCCTGCAACCGAGGCTAAAAAAAAACCTCTTCAGCGATCTGTTGGCCATCGACGTCGTTCAAGAGATTGAGACCCTGGTGGGATTGATTCGCGACGGGGTTGTGACGGTGGCCAGGTTAGTGTCGGGGGTACAGTAGGAGTGTTCCCGGATTCGGCGGGGCTTTAGCTGGATTACAGCATGTTTGGCAGGCAGAGCGCCGCGGGAGAGTTGCAGGATAAGGCCGCTACGTTTTCTCGGCTTCGAGGCTCCACTTTTCATTTTGACGTCGCAGTGTTTGGTAACATTCGCAGGCGGCTTTTTCCAAACCGAGACGATCATCGATTTTGAGTTCGCCACGACGGTAGGTGATCAATCCAGCTTTTTGCAGGATCCCGGCGGCAACGGTGACGCTGGCTCGGCGAGTGCCCAACATACTTGCCAAGGAATCTTGCGTGAGGGGAACATCGGCTCCATCCAAGCGGTCAAGGCTCATGAGGAGCCAGCGAGAGAGGCGCTGATCGACTTCGTGCACGCGATTGCAGGCAGCAACCTGAGTAGCTTGCAGTGTTAGAGTTTGCGAAAAGCGTTTGAGAGCGACCTCCAGTGCTGGACAGTTGGGAAGACAATCTTTCAGGTCTGCGGCGCTGATGCGAAGACCGTGGCCACCGACCTGCATTATCGCGCGAGTGGGACTCGTGGTAAATCCCGCGGTAATGGGCAAGCCGAGGAAGCCTTCCCGGCCAAGGAGGCCAACCTCGACGCTCTTGCCACTGGCCATCACGCTCAAAATGGAGGCGAGACCGTCGTCGATGAAATAGCAGAATTTGATCGGCGCACCCATTTCGTGGACCAGGAGATGCTTGGGGAGCTCGACGAACTGGCATTTCGCAAAGACGATGTTGCGCTCTCTTTCAGGCAGAGAGAGGAGAATGGTGTTGGCGATGGGGTGTTTCAAAGAGTTGCCGGAATGGCCTGAACGTCTCTGCCAGCGTGGGGAAGCTTTTGTGCGTTTCATTCCGAGATGCCTCGCGTAGCGAACCTGAGGTCCGATTTCGCAAGGAACCGCCTGCCTAGCCAGGTAACGGAAGAATGCTAATGAGACAGTCCAACTGTACTCTCATTTTATCGCATGTGGCTATTAACCTTCCGTAGGCCCAAAATGTTTCCCTTGCAAAAAGAGTGCGCTGGCGTACAGTGAAGCTAGGGTAGAGCGCGAGTCCCTAAAAAGAAGGACAAGGGCAGTATGCGAGGGCTCAGGAAGTCTAAACCCGGGGATCCTGAGTGGATCAAGCCAGTCCGTGAATTGCGGTACCGGCTTGGGCTCAATCAGGAGGAGCTTGGGCGAAGGCTGCATTACTCGGCCATGGCGATTTCGCGGTGGGAGCGTGGCGAGCAAGAGCCTACCGACCGTGGATACATTGAACTCGGCAATCTTGCCGGCGATCCGGACTGTTGGTATTTCTGGGGACGAGCCGGGCTCAACAATGAAAATTTGATGCAGGTCACGCCGGTGCTGAGGCAGCGGCTGCAGAAGAGCAGATTTGCCGACTTCGACATTGTTGCCGCGGGGAGTGGACCGGAAAAACCGAGCGGGGAGAGATTGCAACTGGTAGCGATCCCCGTACTGAAATTGATGGCTGCATCGCTCGGCGAGAGGGGCGGACACCCATCGAGTGTCTTGTCGGGGCCGGTCGAAAGCATGATTGCCGCGCCGAAAGAATGGTGCCCGAATCCATCGACAACCAGTTGCTTGCGGGTACTGGGAAATTCAATGTCCCCCTTGATTTCCGATGGCTATGTGGTCGCCGTGGACTCATCGCAAACTGATCATACGCATTTGGATGGAAAGATCGTAGTCGCCTGGCACAAGGATAATGGACTAACGGTCTCGCGATTCCGGCGGTTCGATCATACGGAAATATTGGAACCGGAAAATCATGCCTACGAGTCGGTGACGCTCAGTTCGAAGCGGCGCTGGAAGGTATTGGCGAGAGTGCTGTGGTGGGTGGGGAGAGCGCCTTAGAGACTGGGTAAGGAGAAAGGGTTTGGAAGCGCGCGGTAGTTCTGGCGCGCTTTTTGCT
>DATFZN010000061.1:0-8594 GCA_035314425.1 Candidatus Acidiferrum sp.
AAGCGTGCCCGCCGCGGCAAATTCCCGTCATGCCACATCCCACGACCGAGCAGGTATTCGGCATCGCGCGAACCACCGCCACCTTCTCACCGATCCGTTGTTCGATATACGTTGTCGGCACGGACGCCGCCACAGAAATGATCAGGGCGTCATGCGCGATGTGCCGCGCAATCTCTTTCAAAACGTCTCCAACCACCTGCGGCTTTACAGCTAGCAGAACAATGTCTGCATCCTTCACCGCCCGGCAATTATCGGTCGTCACTTTTACGCCAAGATCCTTCGTTAGCTTCCCCGCCTTCTCTTCGTGGCGTACCGTGGCCATCACCCGCTTCGGCGTGAACAGACCCTGCGTGAGGTAAGCGCGCAGCAATATTCCGCCCAGTTTTCCAGCCCCGAGCACCGCAAGATTCTTTTCAGAAAGTTTGTTAGGCATGAGGAGCATTGTTACGGACCAACTCGAAAGCGTCAACCTCCGAATCCCGCGGGCTTCAGCCTGGGCCTCCCGCTGGGGTTCAGCTCTTCGGTTAGTTCCTCTGAGGTGCCGCAGGCTGCCTCTTTGACGGTGCGGGTTTTCTTCGAACGTAGTTCTGGTGTCGCGGTCACTCTCTTGACTATGTTTCAGGGACTACGCTCAACTAACGCCTCTACCCGTGATGGGCCCCGTTGAGCACCTGTACCGCATGCGGCAATATCTCCGCCACACTATCGAGTGATTCCACGGCGCCTTTCGGACTTCCCGGCAAGTTCAGAATAATCGAATGGTGTCGCACCACCGCAACCCCCCGTGAAAGAATCGCCGTCGGGGTTTTCTCCGCGCCTTTGCGCCTCATCTCTTCCGCCAACCCCGGAACAGTTCGCTCGGCAACATCCGTTGTCGCCTCAGGTGTGTTGTCGCGAGGCCCCAGACCCGTTCCGCCGGCGGTAAGAATTAAATCCACGCGTCGCGAATCCGCCAATTCCCGCAACAGTGTTCGAATGTTTGCTGGATCATCGGAACAGCGCAGGGCCGAATTCACTTCCCATCCCAATTCGCGACAACGTTTCACCAGTGCGGGTCCGGAAATATCTTCCCGCTCGCCCCGCGTCACAGAGTCACTGATCGTCAGAATGGAAACGCGCATGAAATGGTCAGCCCGTACCCACGGTATCGCGGTTGGATTCGTCCATCAATCGCATCGCTTCCATCAGCAATCCTGTGGTATTTCGCGTAGTGGTCGTACGCGTCGAAGCATTTGCCGCATTGAAATCAATCTCAAACTCGCCCTCTGTCCACAGCAGAATCTTGAACACTGCGTCATCGCCCTCGATCGTTCCCGTCTTAGCATCGCGGCATTGACCACTGGCGAAGTAGAGCTCCGCTTGCTCGCCGCCCTTTTGCACTACCAACCGGCACGACTTCTGCCCCATTTCTAGAGACTGCAGCAGGTCAATCATGCTCATCTCTTCTAGCCGCCCTTGAATCACGCCTGGGCGCGACGCGCGCTTCTGCAATTTTTCCAAATGCAGTCGATCGACAACCTTTTTCGCCGAACGCACCAGATCCTTCAGGAGAAATGGCTTCGCAATGAAGTCTTCCACTCCATCGACGAGCGGCCGCAACCGCTCCTCAATGTCCGCACGGCTAGCCATAAACAGAAACGGAATGTGCCGGGTAGCTTCCCTGCCGCGGAGTTTCTCAAACAATTGCCGCCCATCGAGCCCAGGCATCTTGAAATCGCAGAGGACAACGTCAGGCAGTTCATCTATAACGCGCAGCAGCGCGTCTGCGCCGTCCTTTGCGATCATCACTTCGCAAAATGGTTCCAGTCCCTTGCTCACGAGGTCGCGCACCAACGGATTATCATCCGCCAGCAGCAGCTTCACGGATTTTCCCGCCGCCGCGCTCATCGCTTCCCTCTTCTCAATTTTTTCTTACTCGCGCGGAAATAGTCTCCGCTCTTTCCCCCGGTCTTCCTCAGGAGATACACGTCGGTAATCTCGATCGATTTATCCAGCGCTTTGCACATGTCGTAGATCGTCAGGGCGGCACAAGAGGCGGCCACCAGCGCTTCCATCTCCACCCCGGTTTGCGCTCTCGCCGTCACTGTGGATCGTATTTCCACCCCATCTTTGCACAGCCGCGGGGTCACATCAATGTGCGTGAGTGGGAGTGGATGACAAAGAGGTATCCACTCCGCCGTGCGCTTGGCAGCAGCGATTCCCGCGATCCGTGCTACTTCCAGGGGATTTCCCTTGGGATTTTTCAGGCCCTTTACGGCGCGCAACAGTTTCGGCGCCATCCGCACAAACGCGCGTGCCACTGCCGTACGCGTAGTCACGCTTTTCGCCGACACGTCCACCATTGTCACTTCCCCGCTCTTCCCGTAATGCGATAATCTCCTCACTCTGCTCCTCAAACCGTGGCACAGTTCCTCTTGGATGCCCGGAACTTCCTCTTCCCTGTGGACCTCGGTGTACTCTCTAGCGATCCTTTTCTTGATCTCCTCCCTACATTCTCTCCTGGCCTTTTCCTACAGTACGTCCCATCTTGGCAAAACCGAAACAATCTCCCCCACCGCGATGTCTTGACGGTCAAAGGGCACCACCACGAAACAATTTGCCTTACTTAGTGTTCCGATATCGCCAGAGCCCTGCCACCGCAAGGCCTTGACCTGCGGCCTGCCGCTTACCCATTCAATCCGCCCAGGCAAAAAATGTGTTTGTCCAGTGCTTTCCTTGAGCGCTTCACTAGCTGAAGCTTCCAACAGGCCCAGCGGCCGGGCCTTGGCCCCACTCAGCACATCGATCGCCGGAATCGCGAACAATTGAAATGTCACCATTGTTGAGACAGGGTTTCCCGGCAACCCGAACACCAGCCTTTCGCGAACTCGCCCGACCACCGTCGGCTTCCCCGGCCTCACGGCCACTGCATCAAAAAAGAATTCCGCGCCTAGCGATTTCAGCACCCCTTCCACCAAGTCGTATTTGCCCATCGATACGCCGCCAGAAAGAATCAGCATGTCCTCGCGCAGCCCGAGCTCAATTTTCCTGCTTAACTCGTCCACGCGATCCCCCGCAGTTCCGAGCAGCACCGGCTCGCCGCCGGCCAACCGGACCTGCGCGCCAAGTGAAACGCTATTGCTATTTCGAATATGAAAAGGCCCGGGAATTTCGTTGATAGGAACAATTTCATCGCCGGTAGAGAGAATCGCTACACGGGGTTTCTTGTAGCAGGACAGCCGCGTCGCACCAACCTGGGCAGCAATTGCCAGTTCCGCAAATCCTAATCGCTGTCCCAATGCCAGAGCCAGCCCGCCTCTGTGCGCCTCACTCCCCTTCGGCACAATATTTTGGCGGGGCTTCGTCTCCTTTTGAAAGGTGACCATCTCCCCTTCCCGGCCAGTAAACTCAATCATCACCACCGCATCTGCGCCCCCAGGCACGGCCGCACCGGTCATAATTTGCACACAAGTGCCCGCAGCAAGCGCATCTTTCACCGAATCGCCCGCCCTAATCTCTCCCACGCATCGCAACGTTTTCGCCGGCCCCGCATCGTTTGCCCGCACTGCATAACCGTCCCTGGTCGAACGATCGAATGGCGGATACTCTCTATCCGCACGCACTTCTTCCGCAAGCACATATCCAAGGGAATCATGAACTGGAAGGGACTGAATCGCTTTCGCGGATCTATTTCGCCCAGCCTCGTCAATCACTCTCTGACGAGCATCTTCAAATCGCAGCATAATAGCCTCAAGGCGGGCAACGCTGGACAATCCCGTCCTCTTAGCTTAATCCATTTCGGCGTTTCTATAGGTCTTCGATCACAACTCCAACTCCTCAGGCTAGTTGAGCTCGGTCGAATAGAAACGATGTCGCTTGAATGAACTGGCTGGAACTCGAATCTAAATCCATCGCGCCAGCAATGTTCCTGGCTGCACAATTGTCGCGTCCCGCTCCGGCCCCGTGGAGATCATCCCAATCTCCACCTGAAGAAATTCTGAGATAAACCGCAGATAATCGATCGCAGCCCTCGGCAGTTTCCCGGCATCCTGCACGCCATAGGTCGTCTCGCACCAACCTGGCATCGTTTTATAGACGGGGGTGACCCGCTCGTACTCTTCGGCTGAGGCTGGCATTTCATTCACCGGCGTACCTTTAAATGTATATCCGACGCCCACTTTAAATTCCCGCTGGGTGTCAAACACGTCGAGCTTGGTGATCGCCAGCGAGTCGATTCCATTGATCATCTTGGCATACTGCAATTCTGCCAGATCCAGCCAACCGCAACGCCGGGGCCGCCCCGTCACTGCTCCAAATTCCTTCCCTCGCTCACGGACCTCTTGCGCTTCGAGGTCGGGCATCTCGGTCGGAAACGGTCCGCCGCCCACGCGGGTTGTATACGCCTTGGAAATTCCCAGTACGTGCCGAATCTTTGTGGGAGGTACCCCAGCGCCGGTTGCCGCTCCACCGGAAGTCGCACTCGACGAGGTAACAAATGGGTAAGTTCCGTGATCGATGTCCAGCATCGTTCCCTGCGCACCTTCGAATAACACCGATTTGCCTCGATCGAGCGCGCGATTGGTCAACACCGCCGTATCGCAGATGAATCCTTTGATCTTCTCGCCTAGCCGCAAGGTATCTTCCACTTCATGCGTGAAATCTACTTTCGCGCCATACGCCCACTGCGCGATCCGATTCTTTTCAGCTACCACGCGCGCGGCTTTCTCGCGAAACAAATCCGGAGTCAACAAATCCGCCACGCGCAGCCCTCGCCGCGCCATCTTATCTTCGTAGGCCGGACCGATCCCGCGCGAAGTCGTTCCAATCTTGTTTTCCCCACGCGCTGATTCTGCCGCTTTATCTAGTTCGCGATGATACGGAAAAATCAGGTGGGCGCGATTGCTCACATGCAACCTCCCGGCCACGTCGACTCCCGCCTTCGCCAACGTCTCAATCTCTCCAACCAACGCCGAAGGATCCACCACTACGCCCGAACCGATAATGGCATGTTGCTTGGGCCGCAAAATCCCGCACGGAATCAACTGCAATACATAGCGATCTTTACCAATAATTACAGTGTGTCCGGCATTGTGTCCGCCGGCCACTCGCACGGTGTAATCAAACGAGCCCGCCAGATAATCGACAACTTTCCCTTTGCCCTCATCGCCCCATTGCGCGCCCACCACGACCACCGATTTCATTCAGTCTGTCTCCTCACTACTCACTACTTCCGCGAATCTTGATTAGGGTTGCCATTTACAGTCAGGCATTCACAGCACAATTTCCACTTCCCATTCCAAACAGAAATCGTACGATGGCCCATCCTCGAACGCAAGGAGTGAGCCTGCAAGCATGGCCACGCCAAGAATCCACTCTACAATCCAGAGGTGGTTTCCGTTTTCGCTTAGCCCCTCGACCGGTTCAAACTGGAGCAGTGAAAACGCCAGTCTGGATGGAAGGGCGTGAGGCAGTTGGGCGCTTCCTTGAGCACGCCTTGTTTTTGCGAGGGAATGTTGACGCTTCCCGGGCGTCTACCGCCCAAATGTCTCTCTCTGCCCGGAAGTGAAAGGAGTCTGCTCTTGGCCGCGGACTAGCGTCAAACACCATCGCACGTAAGACACAGACAGTCAACGCGCGTGTGGCCGCGCCTTCAGCGTCAAAAAGAACATAGCAATGCTCGCCAGCAGCGGCACCAATATTCCTATCCGCAACGAATGTGATTGCGTTGCGATAATTCCAACCGATTGCGGGAGTACTGCTCCGCCGAGCGCCCCAGCGCTAAAGTACACCGCCCCAATCCAGTCGGAATCCCCGCGAAAAAGCTGCGCCAACCACGTCACGTAGACGGGAAACAGCGAAGCGCATCCAAATCCCGCCATCGCTACTGCAACCATCAGGATTGGCTTGCTGTTTGTCAGCGCAACTGCGATCCCGCCACTGGTCGTCACTAAGATTCCGGCAATCGCAATCACCAGCGTCGACCACCTGCGCAAAAACAATGTCGACAACCCTCGTCCGAACAATAAAAATCCATAGAAAACGGAAGGAGCAATCGCCAGCGCCGAAGATTGCACACTACCCGGCAAACGTTTTTCGAGGGCTGCCGCCCATCCTCCGAACGATGCTTCCACTCCGACATACAGAAAAAACAGCAATACCAGTGGCACTGCTTGACCGATATGCAGTTTTTCCTTCCAATCCGCCAGTGAATGTTTGGGCCGCTCGACGGTTACCGCGCCGGTCGGCACCTTGCGCACAAAATGCGTCACGCACAAAGCCATCGTCAGTGCCGCGACGCACATTCCAAATCCGCGCACCCCAATCCTCGGAACCAGCGCCGCCACCAAAAACGGGCAAGCCACTGCCCCCACTCCCCAGGAGAAGTTTAGTAAACTGACCGCAGCCGCAACATTTTTTGACGGAAGTTGCGTCCCGCGCAGGTTCGTCGTCGGATTGGTTAGGCCATACCCATACCCCGCCAGACCCACGCAGCCAGCGGTCAAAAACCATGGGCTCACGCCGAGAAACGTCATTCCGAGTGTTAGAAAAAGAAATCCCCCACCTAGTACCTTTGAGAAACCAAACCTCGGTAAGAGCCAGCCAGTGGCAATCACTCCTAGTAAGCTTGCAAAATATTGCGCTGGAAAAAAGAAGCCAGCCTGGGCATCGGTGATCCTCCAGATCTTCGTGTAGACCGGAATCAGCGGTCCGAGGCCCGCGGTGATGACCCCGATCAGTGCAAACCCAGCATGAAGCAAAAACCATTCAAATCGTGGATGCGGAGGAACCGCTAGAGCTACCTCGGGAGCAGACGACGTGGTCAGTTCCATCTTCACGCGAGTTTGGCATATCTCTCGAGCGGCAACAAGCGCACCGCTCCGAAAGGTCGCATTCAATAATTTCATCCTTCAAGCGCAATAAATTCAGTTCCTTGCGCACCTTAACTCGCTTATGTTTCTTTAACATGCCGCTCACCTCTTCCTTAGCCCACTTTTCATACCCTAGCTGTTGGTCGGGGAGCTTCAGATGAGCGACATTCTCTTTCTAGCGATGACTCTGGCCTTTTTCGCCCTCGGCATTGTCTACCTCAAGGGCTGCGAAAGGCTCAAATAGATCCAGGTCCTAACCATGCTCGGAAATATTCTACTAATCCTCATTGCTCTCCTTCTCTGCGGCTACCTATTCTACGCGCTCCTCAAACCGGAGAAATTCTAGATGACCGGTAATGGGTGGTTCCAAATCCTGCTGTTTTTCGTGTGCGTTGTTCTGGTCACCAAGCCAATTGGCGTGTATCTTTCGCGGGTGTTTGAACGTAAGTTCACCTGGCTCGATCCGATTCTCCGCCCAATCGAGAGGCTGATCTATCGCGTCTCTGGCATCCAGGAAGAAAAAGAGATGGGCTGGACGGAATATGGCGTCGCCATGCTTACCTTCAGTGGCGTTTCTCTGCTCTTGCTCTATCTCGTTGAGCGGATCCAGCACTGGCTTCCTTGGAACCCGCAAAATCTACCGAATGTGCCGAGCGACCTCGCCTGGAACACCGCGGTCTCCTTTACCACCAATACCAATTGGCAGGTGTACACGCCGGAAAGCACGATGAGCTATCTCACCCAGATGGCTGGCCTCGCGTATCACAACTTCGCTTCCGCGGCAGTCGGCATCGCACTGGCCATCGCCCTGATCCGCGGCGTCGCTCGTCGCGAATCGAAGACCATCGGCAATTTCTGGGTGGACTGTACTCGCGCCTTCCTTTGGGTTTTGCTTCCACTGTGTCTAGTCCTGGCACTCGTCTTGGTTTCACAAGGAGTGGTGCAGAACTTGCATCCTTACACCAATGCCAACCTCCTTGAACCGCAGTCGACCGACAAAACTGCTGCCGACGGTAGTACCAAGAAAGAAATCGTCACCACACAAGTAATCGCTGAGGGTCCTGTCGCTTCTCAGGAAGTCATCAAGATGCTTGGCACCAATGGCGGTGGTTTTTTCAACGCCAACAGCGCTCATCCTTTCGAGAATCCCACTCCGTTCAGCAATTTCCTTGAAATGCTGATGATCTTCGCCATTCCCGCAGGCCTCACCTACACACTCGGACGGATGACCGGCTCTCCGCGCCACGGTTGGGCGGTATTTAGCGCGATGGCATTTCTGTTCTTGGCCGGGGTCCTGGTGACCTATTGGGCCGAAGCGCGGGGCAATCCCCAGCTCGCCGGGATCGAAACGAAAACCACGGATTTACAGCCGGGCGGTAACATGGAGGGTAAGGAAGTCCGCTTTGGTATTGTCGATTCCGCGCTTTTCACTACCGTTACCACCGACGCCAGTTGCGGCGCCGTGAACAATGCCCACGATTCGCTTACTCCCCTTGGCGGGATGGTTCCGCTGATCAACATCATGCTGGGCGAAATTGTTTTTGGCGGCGTCGGATCCGGCCTCTACGGAGTACTGGTCTTCGTGATTCTCGCCGTCTTTATCGCAGGCCTGATGGTTGGACGCACGCCTGAATACCTCGGCAAGAAAATTGAAGCCTTCGACATCAAGATGGCCGTCCTCTCGGTTCTTGTTTCCTCCCTAACGATTCTCATTTTCACGGCCATTGCTATCGTCAGCAAAACCGG
>DATFZN010000062.1:0-14616 GCA_035314425.1 Candidatus Acidiferrum sp.
TAGGACCCGGCATCCTAATCTACTTGGGCGATTGACCGTTTCGCTTTCTGCTCTCGCTCATTTATGCGAAGCTTTTAGAAAGCCATGAACCAGAAATCCTCTCGGAGTTTACGAATGCGTAAGATTCTTTTCGCTTGCACGATTGGCCTCATCTTCATTTCCATCGGTTTTGCCGCTCTTCAAAAACAAAACTGGGATGCGCCTCCCGACATCAAACAAATGAAAAATCCAGTTGCGCCTTCCGCGGCTGCCATGAAAGAGGCCAGATCCATCTTTGATGAGAAATGCTCCAACTGCCATGGCGACACCGGCAAAGGAGATGGCTCGGACGCTATGATGTATGATCCTCCTCCCGCAGATCTGACCGACGCCAAGCGCATGAGCAAATTCACCGATGGCGAACTGTTCTACAAAATTACCGTGGGCAAAAAACCGATGCCTTCCTTCGAGAAACGTCTCACCGAGCAACAGCGATGGGAAATGATTTTGTTCGTCCGTTCTTTAGCGAATGCTTCTAGCACTAAAAAACTTAACCCAACTTTCTCAGTTGGGCGCTTTTGAGCCGGTTAAGTGCCTTGGAATCAGTGGAGGCTAGCAAAAGGTCTCCACCACAAATAGCTTCCTGCCGGATGGTTGGTGCCTCGATTTCATAACTCTGTTTTTGCCCGACCAGACGCGGTGGCGGTTGACTCGGCAACTGCAATTTCAACTTCTCGATCAGCAGTTTTGTATCTGGAGACGGTTGTGTGTAGCGGGGCAGAATCAACCATCGTTGATCGACGGTAGGAATCCAAACATCAATCATTTTGATTTCGGCTAACTTTTCTAGTACCGCCGCCGGTGTCAACCCGGGGGCGTGCAGCAACAGGCGCTGTTTCAGCGTCACTTGCAAGCAGTAGGCGAGAAAGGCGATCACAATGTGCGCGTCAGCGCGATGCTCCAGTTGATGGCGGATCGGGCGGATGGAGAGTTCACTCTTGAGAGACTTGAATACCGCTTCGATCTGCGTCAACTGTACGTAGCGCGTCCACAGGACGCTGGGATCTCCGGCGGTAAGGTTGGAGCGCAACAGGTAGTGCCCGTCGCGCCATTCCGCCTCCTGGAGCTTTTTCTTGTCCACACGAAACTGGAACGTCTCCCGGGTCAGTGGCTGGTCTTCCCCGGGCACTTCCATGTGCACGAAATGGAACGCACGACCCGCGGCTGCTTTTGCGGCGCCCACGCGCATCAACAACTGGTCGCGGGAAGGAAGGTTTCGGCGCATGGCACGAAGCTTTTTGAGCAAACGGGCCAGACGCTTGCGACGCATGGCGGTCTCTTTGGCTTGCCTTCCTGCACTCTTGGCCAACACATAGAGTTCGCCGTCCTGCTCAAACAGTTTCACGTCCACCGAATCTCGGACCTGCTGCCACGGCAGATCCAGCCACTTCTTTTCATACTGCTGGATCTTGCCTTTCGCTGTTCCTACCAGATAGAAAATCTCGCGTGCCGGGTCCCGCATCTCCTGCAAAATCTCTTCCGTGGGAACGCCTCTGTCCATCACCCACATCCGTTTCGCTTTTCCGTAGGTCTTCTCGATCTTGTCCAGAAACCCGCGCAGTGTGGTGCGGTCACTGGTATTGCCATCCATCACTTCATAGGCCAACGGAAAACCATCGGTGGTGATCACCAGCGCAATCACTAACTGCAAACAGTCCGTCCGTTTGTCCCGGCTGTGACCGTACTTGGCTTTGGGGTTCTCTTCCATCGCACCTTCAAAGTACGTGCTGGTCAGGTCGTAGAGCAGCACTTCGAATTCCGCCTGGAATAGATCGGCCCACTTCTGGCGTAGCCAAAGAAACAGTTCCTGCTTATGCTCCAGCACGCGATCCAGGCAGCGATACAAGCGGTTTTTCTCCGCTACGGTGAAATCGGTCCCGAGCAGCGCATCCATGGCGGTAGTCAGATACCACTGGTGATGTACACGAAACTCGCTGCCCGGATCCAGCAACTGGCTCACCACCAGTAGCTGCAATACTTTTTCCCAAGGGACTTCTTCCCGTGTTCCGGCAAGGCGAGCGTCCCAAAACTCATGCAAGCCCAGTTGCTGCCATAACTCGCACGCGAGCCAGCAACTGCCGAACAGGCGAGGGCACCGCAGCTCGAGACCGCTCAGTTTTACTTGTAGAGTATCGACCGCATCGGCGGGAATCTCGCGATCGTCAGGAAACAAACACAAGTTCTCATACTCTTGCTGCTGTTCATCAAACACCGACAACGTCTTGCGCCAAGCGGCTTGTTGTTGATCGTTGATCTCGCCGAGATAGAGAACGGTTCGCTGCACCGTTTTGTCCGAAGCCGTGCGATGGTTTTCTACGATGCTGAAGTAGCGATGATCCTTGCCATCTTTTTTGCGATTGTTGCTGCGCAGAAACATGCTGACGACAGCTTGCCCGAAGTGCGGGGGCAAAGGGAAGACACTTGGTCTCCACTCAACCGTTTTTTTAGAACGCGGCAATGGAAACACACGGCTTAACAACGAAAAACATCACAAAAAAGCCGAAAAACGCCAGCAACTGGTAAAGTCAGGTTAACGACATCAGTCCGGGAGATCCTGCGCGAGATTCCGATCGCTGATTCCATTTTAGAGTTTCAGTGTATTCTTCCAAGCAACCTCATCGCCTCCTGGAGACTTCATGCGAATTTTGTTGCGTCTGTGTGCTCTTCTCTTCTTCGTTGTTCCAACCCTGCTTGCCACGCCCGGCGCTGTCCGCTGCGGAAAGTTGCTCGATGTTCACTCTGGGCAATTCCTCAGCGATCAGCTAATCGTCTTTGACGAAACAGGTACGATCACCTCCGTTTCTGCCTCAACTGCTGCAAGTCCGCCCCAAGGGATCATTCCGATCGATTTGGCTGCGGCCCCTTGTTTGCCCGGCTTAATCGACGTCCACACTCACCTAACCAGTGATCCGAGCTACAACGGCTATCAAGGTCTGGGCATTTCCGTTCCCCGCGGAGCCATCACTGGCGCGAAAAACGCACGCCTCACCGTCCAGGCTGGCTTCACCACCGTCCGCAATGTCGCCGCAGGTGGATTTAGCGATGTTGCTTTGCGCGATGGTATCAACGCTGGCGACGTCGAAGGTCCCCGCATGTTCGTTTCCGGGCCAGCTCTGGGCATAACCGGCGGCCATTGTGACAACAATCTGCTTCCTTACGAATTTCACTACTCCGAAATTGGCGTCGCCGATGGTCCGTGGGCTGCCCGCGCCAAAGTTCGCGAAGTTGTTAAGTATGGCGCCGATCTCATTAAAGTCTGCGCGTCCGGCGGGGTATTAAGTAAAGGCGACCTGCCCGGCACGCCACAATATTCTTTCGAAGAATTGCAGGCCATCGCGACCGAAGCTCACAAGCTTGGTCGAAAAGTTGCCGCTCACGCGCATGGCACACAATCCATCAAAGATGCCATCAACGCCGGCATCGATTCCGTAGAGCACTCCAGCCTGATCGATGACGAGGGCATCGCGCTCGCCAAGCAACATGGCACCTATCTGGTTTTCGATATCTACAACGACGACTTCATCCTCTCTGAAGGCGCCAAGTCGGGTATGTTGCCGGAGTCTATTGAGAAGGAGAAGAAACTCGGCCGTTTGCAGCGCGAAAATTTCCGCCATGCATACCAGTCCGGCGCCAAAATCGCCTTCGGCACCGATGCCGGTGTCTATCCGCATGGCGACAACGCCCGCCAATTCACCACAATGGTTGCTTGGGGCATGAAACCGATCGACGCCATTCAAGCCGCCACCATCAACGCGGCCGATCTCATCGGTATCCCCGACAAAATTGGCTCGCTCGAACCCGGTCACTACGCCGATTTGATTGCAGTCAGCGGCGATCCCTTGACGAATATAAAAGTTCTGGAAAACGTGAAGTTCGTGCTCAAAGGCGGTACGGTCATAAAGAACAATTTCACCAAATGAAAACCCAGCAAAGAAACGGCGAGTTCCAGTTCGCAACTGCCGTATGGCAGTTTTGCACTGTTCAGAGTGGCTAGCCGCCTGCTCCGTACCCCGGTTTTTTCTGGGGCGCTTTTGGCGCGCCAAGTCACCTACTTCACCTGCGCCAGGGCCGCCGCCACCTCCTTGAGATCCGGCACGACCGGAATATCGTAAGTCTTGGCCCAGGCAACTTTCCCGTGCTTATCCACGATGAAAATCGACCGGCCGGTTATTCCTTTGTCTCCGAGATACACGCCGTACTTCTCGCTCATCGAGCCCTTGGGATGAAAATCCGCCAGCAGGGAATACTTAATTCCCATTTTTTCTGCATACGCTTTATGCGACCACACGCTATCTATACTCACGCCAAGGACTTCCGCATCCAGTGTGTCAAAATTCTTCATGTCATTCACAAAACAAGCGTGCTCATTCGTGCAGGTCGGGCTCCAATCCAATGGGTAAAACACCAGCACGACCTTTTTCTTGCCGGCAAAATCCGAAAGCTTGATTTCCTTCTGGTTCTGATCCTTCAACGTAAAATCTGGTGCTGCGCTGCCGACGGCCAGGCTCATATCCTTTTTCCTCCGAATGGGAATGAATGCTGCCAGAGATCTTACCGAATCACTTGCCTGCTCACCAAACTCCAACCTTCCGCCGGAGACCCACCCACGATAAACTCCTCCCGATGCGGAATCTGTCCGAACTCGTTGAACGCTATATCGCTCTAGCGGGAGGGTTTGGTCAACCGATCCCGCTATCCAATTTTTCCCTGGGCGACGATGAAATGGCGCGGCTCCTCAGCGCCTTCGACGAGGATTATCACATTAGCCGCTATCTGCATTTCTCAAATGTAAGTGGAACGCCCTACCGAATCAGTGGCGAAGCCGCTACGCACCTGTCCATCGACGCTTCCATCAGGGAGATTTTGTAGGCGCGGTCATTTACACAAATCCCGCTTTACCGCTGCCCCTCACCCTGAGCTATAACGGAGGAACTGCGCTCTGGGGCTTCACTTTGCCCTAAGTCCAAGACCCTTCCTAACTCGGTAGCGCCTTCTCCAACCGGCCGACCAAACCGTCCTGCTCTTGAATCAGTTCGTTTGGCAGCCTTTTCCCAAATTTGCCAAAAAACTCCCGGCTGTCTGCCAGATCCACTTCCCAGTCCTCCGGTTCTACTTTGAATAATTCCCGTAACGTTTCTGGTGGAATAGACAACCCGTCCAACGTCAATCCGTTCTGAGTAGGTACAAACCCGATGGGCGTCTCTTCCGCCGCCCCTTTGCCTTCCACGCGCTCGAGAATCCACTTCAAGACCCGCACATTTTCTCCGTAGCCCGGCCAAAGGAATCTACCGTCCCTGCCCCTTCGGAACCAATTTACGTGGAAAATCTTGGGCGGATGCGGGATGCGTTTGCCCATATCCAGCCAATGCTGAAAATAATCAGCCATGTTATAGCCGCAGAAGGGAAGCATCGCCATCGGATCGCGCCGCGTAATTCCTACATCTCCTGTCGCGGCTGCCGTGGTCTCCGAGGCCATCGTCGCGCCGACATACACGCCGTGTTGCCAGTTGAATGATTCATACACCAGAGGAGCCAGCCGCGCCCGCCTTCCCCCAAAAATAAACGCCGAGATCGGCACACCCTCCGGTGAATCCCAATTTGCCGAAATGCTAGGAGACTGGGTCGCCGGCACCGTGTAGCGCGAATTGGGGTGGGCAGCCGGCCCTTTGGAGTTATCCCACTTCTCCCCGCGCCAGGTAACCAATCCTGCCGGCGGCGCGCTGCCCATCCCTTCCCACCACGGTTCATCATCGGGAGTGACACCTACGTTGGTGAAAATCGTGTTCCGGTTTAGCGCCGACATCACGTTGGGATTGGTTTTCATTCCCGTGCCCGGAGCGACTCCGAAAAATCCCGCCTCCGGGTTTATCGCGCGCAAATATCCATCCGCGCCAATGTGCATCCACGCGATATCGTCACCAATCGTCCAGACTCGATATCCCTGGCCCTCAAGCGCCGATACCATCATCGCCAGGTTTGTTTTCCCGCACGCGCTCGGGAAGGCCGCCGCCATGTACGTCACGGTTCGGTCTGGCGATTCTAGCCCCAGGATGAGCATGTGCTCCGCCATCCAGCCTTCCTGCCGTGCCACCGAACTGGCAATCCGCAATGCAAAACACTTTTTCCCAAGCAGAGCGTTTCCGCCATAGCCCGATCCCACGCTCCAGATCAGTTTCTCCTGCGGAAAATGGGTGATGTAGCGCCGCAGGGGGTCCAGATCACCCAACGAGTGCAATCCCGGCACAAAATCCGTAGAATTTCCCAGGCGCTCGCTTGCCACTCTCCCCATACGCGACATGATCCGCATATTTGCTACAACATACGGGCTATCGGTAACTTCCACACCCACTTTGCTGTACGGCGAGTTCGCCGGTCCCATGATGTAGGGCACTACGTACATCGTTCGCCCGCGCATCGCTCCATCCAGCAGCTTACCTACCTTGTATTTTGCACCGTCCGGATCCATCCAGTTATTGGTCGGTCCGGCATCCTCCTTTTCAGGAGAGCAGATGAATGTCAGGTGCTCGGTACGCGCCACATCGCTCGGATTGCTTCGATGCAGGTAACAATGGGGATAGGTCTTCTCATTTAAGCGGAACGAATCGGCATGCTTCAACATTTCTTGAAAAATCACCTGATTTTCGGCTTCCGAGCCTTCGCAAAATACGATTTTTTCAGGTTTGGTCAGCCCGGCGGCTTCTGTAACCCAGGCTTCCATCGGAGTGCCCACGACTTACCCCCAGAAATTGAATCCATTGCATTTGAAAATTGAATCGTTAAGCCTACTCCAACCGGTCTGGAATCTTTTTGAGTGGAGCGCAGACGCGGAGGCAGGTCGATCTCTATTTTTTCTCTTGTTCAGTGTATGTTAGCCCTTACCATATCTGCAAGGTCAGGGGTTCTGGGTGAGCTCAGATGCGGTCTCTTCTCACGTTGCCGTTATTGCCGGGGCGTCAGGGCTGGTTGGAGGCGAATGCCTACACCTGCTTCTCGATTCCGAGCGCTACGATAAAGTCATTGCCTTCCTCCGCCGGCCCTTGGAGTTCGCTCACCCCAAGTTGCGTCAAATCACTGTCGACTTTGCCCATCTCCCTCGCCTACCTGAGTTTGCCGGCGCCAACGTCTTCTCCGCGCTCGGCACCACAATGAAGCAAGCAGGCTCGCGGGAAGCCTTTCGTAAGGTCGACTTCGACGCTTCTCTCGCGTTTGCAACATTGGCGGCAGAATGCGGCGCTTCCCAATTCGTGCTCGTCTCCTCCATCAGCGCGGGCGCAGCTTCTTCCACCTTTTACCTCAGAGTGAAGGGAGAGCTCGAGGACGCGCTCAGGTCTCTGCCATTCCGTTCGCTGCACATTTTTCGGCCGAGTTTTCTCGCCGGAGATCGTCTCGGCAGCCGACCCGGAGAGCGCGTGGGCGTTGCCGTAGCTAAAGCTCTCGATTTTGCCTTTGTTGGTTCGCTAAGAAAATTTAGCGCGGTCGATGTGGATGTTCTCGCCGCTGCCATGCTCAACGCCACACTCCGCGCCGAACCAGGCGTCCACATCTACGAGTACGAACAGATCCTTCAGCTGGCAAAATCCTGAGCGCTTCCGAATGTGGGTGCGGGGCCAACCTAGCCTTTGGCCACTCCCATGCGCACAACAGAACGGTCGACGCGCAAACCAGTGTTATTCTAAATTCGATGTACGCGCGAAAGTTTATTGTCGATGTCTTCATCCGCGGTGAGCGCAAGCCTTGCCCTCTTGAATGGCTCGACCAATTCTGCATGCGTAATTTCACAAACTCTGCTGAGTTTGACGATACGCTCCCGATCTCGGATGGCCATCTCGAGGCTAGCTTCCGCCTCTCCCCCGAGCAATTCGCTCTAGGCCTCTCAGCCTGGCTCACCCAACGTGGCAAGGGCGAGGGCCACCCTGTCGCCGTTCATGTGTCCCTCGCTCCGTAGCCTGGGCTTCAGCCTATCCCAAATTCAAACGCTTGTTTGACCCCGGCCGAACGGTTTTGTAACCTGTGAAGCTATACCAATTCCGTTCGACAAGGTCTTGCCATGAGCTTGAAAATTCAGAAAGCCGTTGTACTTGGTGCTGGCACCATGGGCGCCCGAATCGCCGCGCATTTCGCCAACGCCGGACTCCCCTGCCTCCTTCTCGACATTGTTCCGAAGGATGCCAGCACCTCCGCCGATCGCAATAAACTCGTTCTTGCTGGAATCGAAGCCGCAAAAAAATCCAAGCCAGCCGCTTTTTTCTCCTCGGAGCTGGCCGCCAATATTTCCATCGGCAATTTCGAAGACGACCTTGCCCGCATCGCTGACGCTGACTGGATCATCGAAGTCGTCGCCGAAAATCTTGAAATCAAACGCACTCTGCTCGGCAAAGTCGCGCAATTCCGCCGGCCCGGCTCCATCGTTACCACCAACACTTCCGGCTTGCCGGTTCATCTGATCGCCGAGGGCATGACCGAGGAATTTCAGCAACATTGGGCCGGTACCCATTTCTTCAATCCCCCTCGCTACATGAAGTTGGTCGAGCTCATTGCCGGCCCTAGAACTTCTTCGGCGGTGATGGAAACCCTCACCGATTTCTGCGATCGCCGCCTTGGCAAAGGCGTCGTCGTCGCCAAAGACACTCCGAATTTTATTGCCAATCGCGTCGGTACATTTTCGCTGCTCAATGTTTTGAAGTTGATGTCGGCTCTGGGCATGACCATCGAAGAGGTCGACGCCTGCACTGGTCCGGCAGTCGGCTGGCCCAAGTCCGCCACTTTCCGCACTGCCGACATCGTTGGCATCGATGTCCTGGCTCACGTCGTCAAAAATATCTATGAAACTGCCGCCAACGATGAATCGCGCGAAGCCTACAAACTTCCGACGCTGGTTCAAGAAATGCTCCGCCGTGGCTGGCTCGGCGACAAAACCGGCCAAGGTTTTTACAAACGCGTTAAAGGCCCAGGGAAAGAAGAAATTCTCACCCTCGACATTCAGACGATGGAGTATCGTCCCCGCCGGAAAGCGAAATTCGCTTCGATCGACGCCGGAAAAACAATCGAAGACACCCGCGAACGCTTGCGCGCGCTGTTGGCTCCGCTCCTTGAAGGTCAGAAAACCGATAAAGCCCAACAATTGATCTGGGGCGGGCTGTCCGAGATGTGTCTCTATGCCGGACGCCGCATGCCGGAAATTTCCGATCGCATTATCGATGTCGACCGCGCCATGCGCTGGGGCTTCGCCTGGGAAATGGGCCCATTCGAAGTTGTGGATGCCATCGGGCTCCCCGAGTTTGCCGCGCAAATTCAAAAAGAAGGCCGCACCCTTGCACCTATTTTCGAAAAAGCCCTGGCTAACGGCCGCAAAAGCTTCTACGAATCGGAAAGAGGGACGACTGCCGTTTTTGATCTAGCCACCGGCTCCGCACAAAAAGTCGAAGAACCCAGTGGAATTATTCTCCTGAAAAAGCTGAAAGAGGCCGGACGCGAGGTTGAACGAAACTCCGGTGCCAGCCTCATCGATCTCGGCGACGGTGTCGTTTGCTGCGAATTTCACTCAAAGATGAATGCCATCGGTGCTGACCTGATCGCCATGATTCACAAGGGCCTCAAACGTCTCGAGGCCGAATTCGACGCCATGGTCATCGCCAATCAAGCTCCCAACTTCTGCGTTGGCGCAAATCTCATGCTGGTCCTCGTCGGCGCGCAAGAGCAGGAGTGGGATGAACTCCACATGGCCGTGAAGCAATTTCAAAATGTAAATCTGGCCATCAAGTACGCTGCAAAGCCCGTCGTTTCCGCTCCGCAAGGTATGGCCCTCGGCGGTGGCTGCGAAATCGGCCTCCACGCCGCAAAAATCCATGCCGCAGCCGAATCCTATATTGGTCTGGTTGAAACGGGCGTCGGCCTGATTCCCGGCGGTGGTGGCACCAAGGAAATGATGATTCGGGCCAACGAAAACGCGGGTTCCGGCGACGATTTGGACCTGTTTCACGCCTTGAAACCCCTCTTTGAGAATGTCGCCACCGCAAAAGTTGGCACCAGCGCGGAAGAAAATCGCCAACTCGGTTACCTCCGCCGCACGGACACGTACTCGATGAATCGCGAACGCCTGGTGGCCGACGCCAAGCAAACCGCCCTGGCACTCGCGCGATCGGGTTGGAGACCGGGTGCACCAAGCTGGCAAGAGGGCGCTCAGTCTACCCAAATTAAAGTACTCGGCGAGTCTTTTCTCGCGGCCGCTAAGATGGTCATTCATCTGATGGTGCGGGGTGGCTACGCTTCCGATTACGACGCTCACGTCGCCCGCAAACTCGCCAACATTCTTGCCGGTGGCCCTCTGTCTGCGCCGCAGCTTGTCAGCGAACAATACCTCCTCGACCTCGAACGCGAAGCTTTCGTCTCCCTCTGCGGCGAAAAGAAAACCCAGGAACGCATCGCCCACACGCTAAAGACCGGGAAACCTCTACGCAACTGACGCCAAGAGATCTCTCCCTGACCTCTGGCAAGCAGGCGCGATCTGCCCTATTTGCCGTAATATTCCGTATTTATTCGTATTAGCCATACGGTTAGATATCGTATAAACTCCTCTTGCCGGGAGGAGTCATGCAGAGACTTCTTGCTCCACGCGAAGCCGCCAACATCCTCGGGATCAGCTATCCCACTCTCAAACAGTGGATCTACCACAGCAAACTGAAAACCGTAAAAACTCCCGGCGGCCATCATCGAGTCCCCGAATCGGAAATCGACCGCCTCATCCCCAAGAAACTCGACCGGGGTGATATCGCTCAACGTCGCGGCAATTTCCGCAAGGTCTCCGGTCGCAATCAGCTAATTGGCCGCGTGGTCGCCATAAAATTCGGCGGCCTGCTTGCCCAAATCACTCTTTCCGTCGGTGAGCAGCACATCACTGCCATCATCACCGCCGACGCCGCCAAAGAAATGCGCCTGAAAGTCGGCGAACGTGCGGCCGCCCTGATCAAATCCACCGAAGTGATGATTCTTCGCGTCTGATTTTCGATTCCGGAGCGTTCTATGTCTTTTCAACTCAAACTGCTCGATTGCACCCGGGCCTTCGCAGTCGGCGTAATTCTCCTCGTCTTGGTTTTCTATTCGTCGCCAGCCAAAGCCGGACAGTTGCGCGTCGCTGCCGCCGCCGATCTGCAGTTTGCCATGAAAGATTTGGCAGCAAAATACGAAGCAAAGACCAAGCAATCGGTCGAAGTCATCTACGGCTCGAGCGGAAACTTCTTCACCCAGATCCAGAACGGGGCCCCATTCGATCTATTTTTCTCAGCCGATGCTGGCTACCCCGCAGTACTCGTCGAGCAGGGCCTCGCCGACAAGCAGTCCCTCTATCGGTATGCCCTAGGTCGCCTCGCGCTGTGGGCTCCTGCGGAGGAACATCTGAACGTGTCTGAAAAGGGATTTCAGTCCTTGCTCGATTCCCGAGTCAGTAAAATTGCCATTGCCAATCCGGAACACGCTCCCTATGGTAGGGCTGCCGTTGCCGCCCTGCAAAAAGCAGGGATTTATGAGCGGATTCATTCGAAGTTGGTTTTTGGCGAAAACATTTCTCAGGCTGCCCAATTCGTTCAATCCGGGAACGCACAGGTGGGCCTTGTCGCGCTCTCCCTGACAGGTTCGCCGGCGATGCAGAAAGGCGATTGCTGGGTCGTTCCTGCGGAATACCATTCCGCTCTCGAACAGACCGCGGTGATCGTCTCTTCCTCAAAAAACAAAAAAGCGGCCGCCGATTTCCTGGACTTCGTGAAAAGCCCGGACGGCCGCCAAATTCTCTCTCTCTACGGTTTCACGACGACTTCGGCCTCGGATGAAAACAAGCCGTGAACTATAGCGCAATTTTCTTGTCGCTGCGCTTAGCCGCGACTGTGTCAATCATTCTTTCTGCGATTGCGCTCCCGCTTGCCTACTGGCTGGCCTTCACCAAATGGCGTGGCAAATTTGTGTTGGAATCTGTCGTCGCGCTTCCCCTGGTCTTGCCTCCCACCGTCCTCGGTTTCTACGCGCTCATCGTGCTCGGTCCACGGGGCGCAATTGGGAAATTGGCGCAAAATAGTCTCGGCCATTCTCTGGCCTTCACCTTCACCGGGCTGGTTCTCGCATCCCTCCTCTACAGTCTCCCCTTCGCGGTACAGCCCTTGATGAACTCCTTTGAATCGCTCGATCGCCGCTTGCTCGACGCTTCCGCGGTTCTCGGCGCTAACCGTTTGCGCACTTTCCTCAAGATCATCGTTCCCCTCTCCTGGCCGGGATTACTGAGCGCACTGGTTCTCAGTTTCGCGCACACTCTCGGCGAATTTGGGGTGGTACTTATGGTAGGCGGCAATCTCCCGGGTATCACTCGTACCGCCTCGATCGACATTTACGACCGTGTGCAAGCCATGGATTATTCCGGCGCTCACTCCATGTCCTTCTTTCTCCTGGCCATTTCTTTCGCTGTTCTGGCGGTTGTTTACTCACTCAATCGTCGCGTCTGGTCACCTTGGCACTCTCGATGAGTTCGCCGGCCCTCTCGGTCGACATTGCCAGACGGTTTCGCGCGGAAGGGGCGCGCGATTTCCAACTCCAAATCAATCAACAATTCTTGCCAGGATTTACTATCCTGTTCGGTCCCTCAGGCGCCGGAAAATCTACCCTCCTTGATTGCATTGCTGGGTTAGAGACGCCGGACTCCGGCAAAATTTCTCTGAACGATCAGATTTTCTTCGATTCTAAAACCAAAGCGCTCTGCCCGCCGCAACAGAGACGCATCGCCTACGTTTTTCAATCACTCGCTCTTTTTCCTCACCTCACCGTCGAGCAAAACGTCGCCTATGGCTTATCCTCCATGCATTCCGCGGTTCGCGCCGAGCGTACGGCGCGAGCCATAGGTGCTTTCCACATCACCGAATTGAAACACCGCAAGCCGCGAGAACTCTCCGGCGGAGAAAAACAACGCGTTGCCTTGGCGCGATCTATGGCCACCGATCCTCAACTCTTGCTTCTGGACGAGCCGTTAACCGGTCTCGACGGCAGATTGCGTGCCGCGATTGTTCAGGACCTGCGCGAATGGAACGCGGCAAAACGCATTCCCATTCTCTATGTCACTCATAATCGCGAGGAGCTGGACGCCATCGGGGAACGCGTCATCGCCATCGCTCAGGGTAAGGTTACGGCGGCTGGAAACGTACGCGACGTCTTGGACGCTCCGCAATCCCTGGCGATCGCCGAGGCCGCCGGTTTTGAAAATCTCCTCCCCGCTTCAGTCGAAGAATTGCGCCCCGCCGACGGCATCATGCGCGTCACATTGCTTCCCTCAACCTGTGAGCTGGAAATCCCGCTGGCGGCCGTGCAAAGGGGAGATACGGTTCAAATCGCGATTCGCGCCGGCGACATTCTCCTCGCTACGGAACACCCCCGCTTTATCAGCGCACGTAATGTATTGCCAGCATCTATCGAATCGCTGGAAACTCGCGGAACTCTTGTGGCAGCCCACCTCAATGTTGGAGTTCGTTTCGTCGCGCATGTCACTCCTGGCGCCGTCCGTTCCTTGGGTTTGCAACCAGGAATGCTCGTCTGGCTCGTGTTGAAAACTCATTCTTGCCACCTCGTATCGTCATAAGCCTTGCTCTCACTCTTGCGGTTTTCTCTCCGCCCCTCTGCACGCTTTGTACCTCATCCAATCCTCTCTGCTAAAATGAGCTTCAGAGTTGCCAAGAGGTCTTGCGTGTCCGAGAAAAGTTCCAAGCCAAAAACGTTTACCAAGCCCGTGCGCCCTCACCACTTGCCCGGAAAAAGCGGCAGAAAATCCAAGACCAAATCCGGTACGCGGCTCGAGGCGGTACTCCGCAGTGCCGCTAACATTTTTTTCGCTAAAGGATTTCACGCTAGCAGCGTTGAAGACGTCGCCCGCGATGTCGGAATGCTGAAAGGTTCGCTGTATTACTACATCAAATCGAAGGACGATCTGCTCTTTCAGCTTCTCCTGGCCGGAATCGAGGACGGTGACGCCTATATCGCGCGGAATATCGATCCCAAAGGGGATCCAGTCGATCAATTAGAGCGCGCCATTCGTGCGCAAATCGATTACATCATCCAGAACAAGGTGCCATTCGGATTGTTTCTCCACGAGTTCGATTCGCTCTCCGGCAAACGTCAGCACAAGCTCACCGCGGTCATGTCCCGCTACAACAACCGCTTCGTCGAACTGGTCCAGAAAGGCCAGCAGCAAGGCAAGCTCATGAAGGGTGAGCCATGGATCATTGTCAACGGCATGCTCGGCATGTGCAATTGGCTCTATCGGTGGTACGACGCCGACCACCTCTCGGACACCGAACAAATCAAGCAAATTTTTCTCGACGTAGTTTTCAAGGGTATCCGCAAAGCTTAGATTCGGATTTAGTTTCTCGGACGAGGTGCGGCGGGGTTGCACAAACGCGGTATGTCGGGAACAATCTACAGGTAATGCCATTTCAGCTAGCTTGAGCACTCGATGATCAAGAAAATTGTGGATAGTTTGGACGCAGCCGTTGCGGATATTGGCGATGGCGCGCGCATCATGTTTGGCGGATTTGGCGGCGCGGGATTTCC
>DATFZN010000063.1:0-18384 GCA_035314425.1 Candidatus Acidiferrum sp.
ATCTGGACGTTGGTCTCAACCGGAGCACGACCCCAAAAATCTACGGGCACACAATTGCCGCCGCGATCGTTATTCGACGTCGTGTGAAGTGGCTGATGAATGTCGCCAATGAAATGGATTATGTAGCGCAGTGCGTCCGCCCGTCGGGAGGCGGTAGTGTCCGGATTGTGGAGCAGGACCAGTTGATCGACGATGGCCGCTGTCACGCAGCCAGTGGATTCTGGACAGTACGGAGAAATAGACCCTGACCGGGCCCCACGCGGAATATCAATAAAGTGCCAGCCTGCAGTCGAAGGATGGATGCTGCGTTGGTCATCAGCCCACGTCGAAGAATCTGCGAATCGATCGGCAATCGCTTCTTTGCAGTAGCGCAATAGCGCGGGATCGATTGGCCCAGCATCGAGAATCTGCGCGACCATCGCGCGCGCATGAGGAGTAAGATGCTTTTCCGCAATTAGTGCAGTGATGTAATGTCCCTGGCATCCCCAGGCATGGGTGCGCGGCGCAAAGACCGTCGCGCCAACGAGAAAAATAAATATAAATGTCAGGCGATTCAGTCTCATCAGCGTGCCTACAGAGCGGAAACCTGTGATCGATGATTTACGTATGTCGGAACGAATTGGCTAGGCCTTTTCTTTTTCCCACATGCGAAAGCCACCTTTGAAAGCGTTCTCATTGCTGCCTAATTCCGCGCCGGCCGGCAACCCCTTCAGCTTTTTGGCATTGCCCCCGCCAAGGACAACGTAATCGGCTCCTAGCGCTGCTTTAAGAGACTCAGCCACTTCTGCAACAGAGCGGCGCCACTTTTTCTTGCCCATTCGCTCCATACCGCGGAGCCCTAGATAGTCTTCGTAGGTTCTTCCCTTTTTGTAGACTAAGTGTGCCAGTTCCATAGGTTCCAGGACACCATCGACGATCATCGCCGAGCCAAGTCCGGTACCCAGGCCAAGGAATAACATTCTTCCCCCGCGGTAGCTGCCGAGTGCCTGCATCGCAGCATCGTTGATCATTCTTACCGGACAACCAAAGGCTTTGCTGAAATCAAAACGCATCCATCCTCCGCCTAGGTTATGGGGTTCCCGAAGCGGATGTCCGTTGATGATTGGGCCGGGATAGCCGAGGGAGATGCAGTCAAACTTCCAATTTTTGACGTTTTTCTTTACCACTTCGACCATCTTGGCAGCGGTCATGCTAGGCCCAGACGGAATCTTGCACGGCTCTTTTTCACCAGTCGCCAGTATTTTAATGTTTGTGCCGCCTACATCGATGACCAGAACGTTTCGTGACTTTTCCTTTGGTGCAGCCTTCATCGTTTGCCGATCTCCTGTCCAGCGAGAGACTAGTGTTTTCTTATCCCCCTCGCAAGGGGATTTTCCAGAACTTCGCTTCTCGCGAAAAATCAGCGTTTTCTTTGGTCCAGCAAAACAACCACGCCATATTGTGGAAGTTCGATGCCGGAAACTTCCTTCTGGTCGAGCAGTGATCTCATGGGGTGCGGAAGCGCGACCGACTGCTTCTCTTTGTTGAAATTGATCAAAACAAATACGTTTGAGTTTTCTCCCACCCGGCGATTGACTTCAACGCCGTCTGCGACCGGGCCAAACACGGGTTGCACGCCGCTCACCTGGCTGAGCCACTCCGCGAAGGGAGCCATCAAGGAATCGCTGAGAGGTGCACCGACATACGTAATTTGACCACGCCCGTAGCGGCGAGTGATCACGCAGGGCTGGCCGTCCAGCCATCCGTTGCTTTTGCCGTAACGAAGAAGCACTTCCCCATCGGGAGAAGTTGTTTTTAGCAGCTCCGCCCACACTGTGGCTTCGCCCGATCCTAGTTTTCCGCTGACTGGTACATCGCTCTCGAGCGCGTAATATTGTTCCACCTGGCCGCCCAGCGCTTCGGCAAGGTATCCCGGTTGCCTGATCGGAAGCAGCGCGTTGTATTCGTCTTTCTGGCCTGAACGCGGGCCGGTCACCAGGTAACCGCCACCCCTCACGTACTCCTCCAAATGGTTGGCCAGTTCCTTGGGGATTAAATTCAAATCCGGTGCCACAACCAGCTTGTAGGAACCGAGCGGTGCGTATGGGCTGACGATGTCGATGGATTGCGAATGCTTGCGAAGCGCGTGGTAATAGCTTCTGAGAATTGCAAATTGACTGTATTTCGAAGTTAGTTTCTGCGCTTCGATGGCCCATCGGCTGTCATAATCGTTGAGCAAGGCCACTTCCGATACCACCCGTGTTCCACGGAATGCGCTTTGCGTTTCGGCAAATTCTTTTGCGGTCTGATCAACTTCGGTTAGCAACGGCATCGGCAATCCATCCGGCCCGACCAATGTGCCGTGCAGTTCTTCCTGGCCATTTAGCGCACTTCGCCATTGCCAATATCCGACTTCATCGCTTCCATGACCGATGTCATGCCAGGCCATCGCACGTACTTCTCCCTTGTCCAAGACGTTGTTGACGTCCGACCAATTGACATTCCCTGGTTGCGTTTCGATCACCCAGAAATTTTCACGCTTCAATCCGCGTTCCGTGTCGTGGCTGATACCGTTTGCGTCCGGATCAAGATGCCCGTGGCCCACGTAGTCGTCCCAGGCGACGAAGGTCAAAGGTCGCGTGATGATGTAGTGATCGAAGGCGCCGAATGCCCATCCCATCAGGTTGCCAGTGATGAATTGACGGGGATCGCTTTGCGCGCGAATCACGTTGATCTGATTTTGTATGTAACTGGTCCACGCGTAGGTAGTAAATCGTTTCCATTCCAACATGAGGCCCGGGTTATGTCCTTCACTCGGTATGGGAATTTCGCGCCAGTTGTCGTATCTCTGGCTCCAATATGCCGTGGTCCAGTGTTCATTCAGAGAATCGATGATTTTGTATTTGTCCTTGAGCCAATCCTGAAATTGCCTTCGGGCTTCTTCGTTATACGACATCAACCCGTAGCCGAATTCATTGTCGATTTGCCAGCCAACCACATTCCGGTCGTGGCCATACCGCTCGGCCAGCTGCTGTGCGATCTGCCTGCAGAACTCCCGGTATTTTGCCGAGGTTACCGAGCCGTGAGCCCGCGTTCCGTGAATCACCACTTGGCCGGTTTGTTCTACCCGCAACGTTTCCGGATATTTTTGCGTCAGCCATGCTGGGGGAGTTGCGGTCGGCGTGCCGAGAACGATTGCAACGTGATGCTTCTCAGCGAGACGAATTGCGCGGTCCAGCCACCCGAAATCATACTGATGTTCCAAGGGTTCCAGGCTGCTCCAGGCAAACTCCGCGATGCGCGCCACCTGGATATGGCCGTCCTCCATCATCTGTAGATCCGTGCCCCAGCGAGATTCCGGCCATTGCTCCGGATACCAATCGGTTCCCATCAGGATGGCATCGCGACCCGGAAGTTGCGTCGGAATAGCAGCATCGGAAGAGGATTGGGCATAGAGCTGAGGGGGAACCAACCCGATCAAAAAAGGTGCCAGTAAGATAGCCAGCTGATGACGTACGCGGCTGAAAAACACAATCCGCCTCCAATGAAATTAAGGGCTCCGGAAACCTAGGGAGTCACGACAACTTTTTCACCAGCGTAGGAAATGGTTTTGTCCGGCGATTCGGTCAGACCGCCCCCCACACCGTGATTTTCGCCGGCAAAAACAATTCTAAACGTGCGATTCTGGGGCATTCCTGGGTACGCGCCCACCCGATCACCGATGGTAAGGTTGTGCGCGCTCTCATCCCACGAAAATAGGATGGTAGCGTGTGCGCCCTTCTCATAATTGTAATTGTCGTTTTCGTCCTCGTAGAGAGTGAAGCTGCCGCTAGCGCCGCGATATACCCGAATTTCAAGGGGATCGGCAATTTGTTCCGCGGCATATTCTACCTCGGGTCCCAGAGGCAGAATGGATCCCGCGCGAACATACAGGGGCAGATGATCGATGGGAGCGGGCGTATCGATGGCCCGGCCGCCGGAAATCGTTTGTCCAGTCCAGAAATCGAACCACGTTGCATCGGGCAGATAGAGATGGCGCGCCGTCGCCGCTTGCTCCGTTACCGGCGCGACCAGCAGAGCAGGCCCAAACAAGAATTCGTCGCCAATATTTTGGGCGCGCACGTCAGTGCGAAAATCCATGACGAGTGGACGCATGATGGTGTATCCCGCACTTGTTGTCTTCCAAGCGAGGGAATAAATGTAGGGTAGCAGCCGGTAGCGAAGTTTGTCGTAAGCCACCAAAGTTTTCTGAGCCTCCGGACCATACGACCACAATTCATTCTGATTGGTTGTGCGAGTTCCATGAACGCGAAAAATGGGGCAGAACACCCCGAATTCGAACCAGCGCACAAACAGCTCCCGATACCCCGGGTCTCCCGGATTGGCGTCCGTGAAGCCACCAATGTCGGTTGTCCAGTAGGGAATCCCCGATACCGCTAAATTTAATCCTGCAGGGATTTGCCGCCGAAAGGTTTCCCACGTGGGATTGACGTCGCCGGACCACACAGCGGCGGCATTGCGCTGCGATCCTGCGTAGCCGGAACGCGAGAGAATGAACACCCGCTTCTGTTCGGATTCAGAACGCTGGCCATTGTAGACAGCGGCGGTGGTCATCAATGGAAACTCATTCGCGTAGCGCGCGCCATTGCCAATAGCGACCTTATTGGTGACCAGAATATTGGTTTCACGTCCTTCCGTTTCAGGTTCTGTGGTATCCAACCACCAAGCATCGGTGCCGATCTTGAAAAGGGCTTCATCCATAAGCTTCCAATAATATTTCCGCGCTTCCGGATTGAAGGCATCATAGAGCGCCATTCCCTTCGGATGAAAGCCGGCTGACTTGGTGCGATCGATCAAGAAACCGCGCCGATCCATGTCTTCGTAGACAGGAGAACCGGGGCGGAAGAACGGCCACACGGATATCATTAAATGGAAATTGTCTTTGTGAAGAGTCTCGATCATTCTCTTCGGATCTGGATAGCTCTTGTTGAAGACGGGCTCTCCCATGACGTTCCACCAGAACCAGTCCTGAACAATGTTGTCTGCGGGAATGTGCAAGTCGCGATATTTTCTTGCAATGCCCTCCAGTTCGGCTTGCGATGCGTAGCGATTCTTGCACTGCCAAAATCCATAAGCCCATTTGCCAAATAAAGGTGCAGGGCCAGTAAGTTCGCGATAAGTGGCGATAATTTTGTCGAACTCCGGCCCGTAGATGAAGTAGTAGTCCATCGAATCGGCCACTTCGGAACTGAGGTACATGGCGTGCACGAAGCGATTATTGAACCGGCTTCGCGAGCCATTATTCCAGAAGATACCGTATCCGTTGCTTGATAAGACCATGGGCACGGAAATATTGGTATTGTCCTGAGAAATATCGATCGCCTCGCCACGATAATTCCACACCCCGGCCTGATGTTGTCCTAATCCATAAAATGCTTCCAGACTGCCCCACATCCGTACGTAGCGCTCAGACTGGTAGGTCTTTTCACCATTGACTTCGCTGGGCGTCAAAGTGTGTGAACTCTCGACGGCTAATTGGTGGCCGGCTCCATCGTAAAAGACGATCGAACTATTTTCGCGGCTGATCTCAATTTTTAGTTGCGCAGTAGAGATCGTCAGAACTTTGGGGTCTTCCTCTTGCAAGGAGAAATGCACTTGCGGCCAATCCGTTTTAACCACAAGAAAATCGGGGTGTTTCTGCACTTCGCGGTCAAGGCTGTACACAACATGGACAATCGAATCGGTGCAAACCTGGAAGCGAAGGTAGCCGGTTTCTAGCAGGAGCAAAACTCCATCGGATTGGACTTCGGCACTTTTCACTGGATTCAGGGGAATCCACTGCGCCGAAATGGGAGAGACAGTAAAAAGAAAAAGACCCAGGAAGCGTGCGAATCGCGAGACAGCAGAAACAGGATTTGTTTGCATGGGTATGTGCGATGCTCCGTGAACGTTTACGACCCAACGGCCCACTCTTTCACCAACGCAGAGTACTGTCAATCTCGGAAACCATCGCGCCGTCCTCTCCTCTAACGGCCGCTTTACCCAGTTCCATTCTGTTTCCTGGGCTCGTCCTTAAACCGCACTATTTGAGCACAATAAGTACATCGCTCGCGAAACGAACGGTTTTGTGATAAAACCCGCAGGGGGCTTTGCCACCGCATTTGGACACGGCTCCCGGAGGATGGAAATGCCGCTTTGGAGTCGCGTCAATCTTTCTTTGGCCGTAATCGTTCTCGGATACTCTTCTATGACAAACGCAAACACTTGGTCGGAAAGCTCTAAAAAGGCCGCGCCTATCGGCAAAGCCGTCTTTGGCAAAACCCAGGACGGCACAGAAATTGATCTATATACGCTACACAATGCCAAGGGCGCCTCGGCAAAGGTTATGACCTTCGGGGCGACTTTGGTCGATCTCGACATGCCCGACCGCTCCGGCAAAATGGGCGACGTAGTTTTGGGCTTCGATAATTTGCAGCAATATCTGGGCAAGACTCCATTTTTTGGGGTGACCGTTGGCCGGTATGCCAATCGCATCGCCCGGGGCAAATTCGCCTTGGACGGCAAGGAATACCAGTTGGCCGTCAACAATGGACCGAATTCGCTCCACGGCGGACTGGTCGGATTTGATCACAAGGTATGGACCGCCGAGCCGAAGGAAAGCTCTGAAGGCGAATCGGTGCGGTTCACCTACGTCAGCAAAGACGGAGAAGAGAATTATCCCGGCACGTTGACAGTGCAAGTGACCTATACGCTGACCGACAAGGACGAGTTGAAGTTGGAATATGCGGCGGAGACCGATAAGGCCACGGTTTTGAACCTGACCAACCACAGCTACTTCAATCTGAGCGGCTCGGGCACTGGCGATATTCTGAACTATCTTCTCTACATCAATGCTGATCAATACACGGTCGTAGACAGCACCCTCATTCCGACGGGCGAAATCAAGAGTGTTGTTGGCACTCCGCTGGATTTTCTGAAACCTACACCGATTGGATCGCGCATCGCCCAGCTGCAGGAAGTTGGCGGCTACGATCACAACTACGTTCTAAATGGAAAAGCGGGCACACTGCGAGTAGCTGCGCGCGTTTCCGATCCAGCCTCGGGGCGAGAAATGGAAGTTTTGACGACGCAACCGGGCGTGCAATTTTATTCCGCCATTCACCTCGATGAGCCGGTGGTTGGAAAAAAGGGAGTGACCTACCAGAAATATGGCGCGATCTGCCTCGAAACTCAGCACTATCCGGATTCACCGAATCATCCGGAGTTTCCAACAACTGAATTGCGGCCGGGAGCAAAATTTGTTTCCGAGACGATTTATAAATTTTCGGCTAAGTAATCCTTTCGTTGGTTTAGAGGGAACCACAGGGATTTCGAGGTAAAGGCAATACTGGTTTGCCCATAAGGAGCTCGTACATACTCTATGATTGCGCGATTGGCGTTTCTTGACACTAGCCGGCTCGTCCACTTATCGACGGTAGATTTGATTATCATTATTTTCTATTTTGCTCTGGTTCTGGCGATCGGCTTTTACCTGAAGGAACGCGCCAATACCGGTGAAGATTTCTTCATGGCCGGACGAGAGATGACCGCCTGGATTGCCGGGCTCAGTTTTCTTTCGGCCAACCTCGGCTCGCTAGAGTTGATGGGCTGGGCCGGCGCGGCTTACCAGTACGGAATTCTAGCCGCACACTGGTATTGGATTGGCGCTATTCCGGCGATGCTTTTCCTGGCGTTGGTAATGATGCCGTTCTACTACATATCCAAGACACACTCCGTGCCAGGCTATCTGAAGCTGCGATTCGGAGAATCCAGCCGCACGCTGTCCTCTGTCAGCTTTGCATTCATGACCGTGTTGATGAGCGGCATCAATATGTATTCCATGGCCTTGGTCCTGAAAATTGTTCTGGGCTGGGACATCAATTTGAGCATCTGGATTTCCGCAGGAACCGTGGCCATTTACGTGGCACTCGGTGGATTGCGCTCGGCAATCTTCAACGAAGTTCTGCAATTTATTTTGATCTGGGCTGGCGCTTTGCTCATTCCTATTCTGGGATTGATCGAAGCTGGAGGGTGGAGCGCTCTGAAGGTCAAGATTGCGGCAAATGCCTCAGCAGAGTATACGCATCTGTGGAGCACCCTCGGCTCATCGAATAACAACCCAATGGGAATCCATTGGACCGGAATCGTGTTTGGCCTGGGGGCAATTATTTCCTTTGGCTATTGGACGACCGACTTTTTGGTCGTACAGCGCGTACTTGCTGCAAAGGACTTGCGCGCTGCAAAAATGGCCCCGATCATCGGTGCTGGCTTCAAGATGTTTGTCCCCTTTATCGTCATTCTTCCCGGCTTGCTCGCTCTTGCGGTATTGCCAATGAAGCTGATGCCGGAAGCCCAGGCAGTCGCGACCGGCGGCCACAGCTATAACGAAGTATTGCCTCTGATGCTGGCGCGATATTGCGGGCCGGGCTTGTTGGGCCTGGGAATTACCGCTCTGATCGCCGGCTTCATGTCTGGAATGGCCGGCAACGTCAGTGCCTTCACAACTGTCTGGACCTATGACATCTACCGCGCGTTGATTAAGAAAAATGAGAGTGACGCACATTACGTCAGCATGGGCCGGTGGTGCACGGTGCTGGGGGTGCTCATCAGCATCGGCACCGCCTACCTAGTGATGGACTTCAAGAGCATTATGGATTACGTGCAAGCCTTGTTCAGCTTCTTCATCGCACCACTTTTTGGAACCGTACTTCTCGGGATGTTGTGGAAGAGGGCAACGGCAGCAGGCGGATTCTGTGGCTTGCTGGCTGGGACGGCATCCTCGGTTGGATTGTGGGCGTGGGTAAAAGTCGACCCGACGGCGCTGCGGTACGTGGCCATGTCTCCGAGCGCCAAAGATATGGCCGAGAACATGTATCGCGCATTGTGGTCTTGGCTGGTTTGCGTGATCGTGACGGTTATCGTTAGTTTGCTCACGACGCCGAAAACAGATGCGCAGTTAAAAGGGTTGGTGTACGGCGTAACGGATATTCCTTCCGAAGGCCAGGTGCCGCTGGTTCACCGGCCGCTGTTCTGGGGCGCGGTGGTGGCAGCTGCTTTCGCGATTGTTAACGTAATTTTCTGGTGAGGGGCTAATGAAACCTGGTGGCTCGATTTCGATCTGGTTCTTTATCGGGATCTCTCTGTTCGTGAACGGATTGCTGATCTTTGGCTCGGGTGTGTATGAATATTTGAATCCACCAGCCCAGCCGCTTGTTCTGGCGAACCTGCATGCGGGCATTTGGTGGGGAGCGATTCTTACCGCTCTTGGGGCGCTGTACTCTTTCTATTTCTCCCCGAGCCGCACAAAGGGCTGAGCTTCCGCCTCTGCTCGAGGAGCAGAAGCCCCGCCCTCCGGAAACAGTTGCCATAACGCTTCTGAGGTACTTACGCAAAAATAGAATGGAGTGCAGGATAGACGCGCCGGTAGGTCTGATAACCGCGCTGCATTTGCAGGCTATTGTGTCTGTCAGGAAGCACGCGCTTAGAAACGCGTACCACGGCATCGCAGGCCTCATCCACGCTCGCCCAACATTTGGCACCAACGCCCGCCAGAATGGCTGCGCCGTAGGCGGCGCCTTCTTCCGCTTCTAAGATTTCAACCTCGTGAGCGTAAACATCTGCTTGAATCTGCCGCCAGAGGGGTGAACGCGCGCCGCCGCCCCCGAGGCGAATCTTGCGTACCGGAACGTTGATCTCAGCAAAAATTGTGAAGGTGTCTTGCAAGCTGTAGGCCACGCCTTCAAGGATGGCACGCACCAGATGCGCCCGGGTGTGCGAAGCGGTCAATCCGATGAAGGCAGCACGGGCGTGGGGATCAAGATGCGGCGTGCGCTCTCCCATCAGGTAAGGCGCCCAAAACGCGCCTTCGCTAGCCACCGGTGCGCTAGCTGCCTCTTCCGACAATCGTTCATACGGATCGCGGCCATCCTCTTTTCCCGATCCAAAATTATCACGAAACCATCGCAGCGATAGGCCGGCCGCTTGCGTTACGCCCATCACATGCCAACGGCCAGGAACCGCATGACAGAACGTGTGCAGTCGCCCCTTGGGGTCCAGTGCCGGTCGATCGGTCGCGGCAAAGACTACACCGGAAGTCCCAATCGTCGCGCTGACCAAGCCAGGGCGAGTGATCCCGATACCGACTGCACCGGCTGCTTGATCCCCTGCGCCCGCAACGACCGGAGTGCCTTGCTTCAAGGCCGTGGCAGCAGCTCCTTCCCGACTGATCGCGCCGCAAACCTCTTGCGACTCAAAAAGTGCCGGCAGGAAGTGGGGGTCGATTCCCGTCTTGCTAAGGACCTCCGGCGACCAGCGCCGGCCGGCCACGTCCAGCAGCAGCGTGCCAGATGCATCGGCAACATCGATCGCGGATTCCCCGCAGAGCCGCAGCCGCACATAATCCTTCGGCAGCATGATCTTTCTGACGCGCGCCCAATTTTCCGGCTCGTTTTGCTGAACCCAGAGCAATTTCGTGAGCGTGAAGTTGGTCAGCGGAGGATTGCACGTCAAATGAATCAGCGTTTGCAATCCGAATAATTGTTCGAGGTGTATCGATTGCGTTTCGGTGCGCTGATCGCACCAGATCAGCGCCGGACGAATCACTTCGTCGTTTGCATCCAGGAGCACCGCTCCATGCATTTGCCCGGAAAAGCCGACAGAAGAAATGGCCTCTGCGGAAATCCCGGAAGCCTCGATCGCTTTGCGGATAGCCAGCGTAGCTGCGCGCCACCAATCGCGGGGGTCCTGCTCCGCCCAGCCCGGTTGTGGGCTGGCGAACGGGACATGTTCTTCGGTACCAGCGCCCTCGATCTGGCCGGTCTCCTTCACGATGATGGCCCGCGTTCCTCCGGTTCCCACATCAATTCCGAGCAAGTAAATAAATCACCCCTTCAAAAAATACGGTTATGTGAATGAAGCTGCAGAGAGAGGGAAGCAGCTTATCCTAGTGAATAACCTTCGAGAACAGCAGAATCGATAAACTCATCCGGGCCGCTATCGGCAATTGAACTCAACGACTGGTGGCGCAAAAAGAAGTCCAGATTGCCACGCATCACAAGATGCGGAGACAACAACACTTGAGAGCTCGGGCAGGATCCCTCGATCAAAAACTGGTGGAGCACTCGAAACGCCAGACGCCCTTGGGTAAACGGCCGCTGGTCGATTGTGCCAATTACATGCCCTTCCCGGATCTCGCCGACCAGTGCCGGAAATAAATCGGTGGTGACCACGGACAGTTTTGGCAAAATTCCTGAATCGCGGGCCGCGTGCAAAATGGGGATCGACGCTTCGGTCGTCACATAAATTCCGGCCAGATCCGGATGGGTCCTAAATAAGCACAAGCTTTTCTCGTAGGCTTCCGATTCGACACCATGTTCTTCGATCGATTCGACGACGACTATCTCCGGATGGTACTTCCGCAACGTTTCGGTGAAGGCGCTAGATTTTTCGGCGTGTTCGTTAATGGCCGAATAGGCCATCGTTACCGCCACTTTTCCTTTTCCCCGCAAAATTCGGCCCAGGAGATCGGCCGCCAAAGATCCACTGACCATCGTATCGATGGAGACTACGGCGAGGCGCCCCGTATTGGGAGCGTCGGTAGTAACGCAAACAACCGGGATGTGCGCCTTCACCGCACGCCTCACCCAGTTGCGCATCTCCTGCGGATGGCTGGGAAAGGTGATAATGCCGTTTACCTTTGATTCCAAGGAAGCTTCAAACGCTTCCGGTTCGCCTGTGCCCATTTTGGGATAAGTCCGAAATTCAATCTCCGTGCTGCCAATATTCTGGTTGTCGGCTTCCCGCTGAATTCCCGCCCGCACTTCGTCCCAGAATGAAGTGGCTCCTCTGGGTGTATTTACGGAAATTCGTAGATGTCTGCGGCGAGCCAGATTCCGTGCCGCTACGTTAGGGCGGTATTGCATGGACTTCGCCATCTGCAGGACGCGAGTCTTCGTGAGGGAATTTACCTCTGGATGATTGTGCAAAGCCCGATGGACTGTCCCGGTCGAGATGCCCAGGGCCTCGGCAAGATCAACAAGCGTGGCCACCCGTTTCCTCATGGACACCCCCGAACGATCAACGATTGATCCCAGTGCAGGCGGAGAAGAAGGTGGACAAAGGGTCGCACGAGAATTAGAATCCGTAAACGATTACGGTGCTCATTTAAAACCACTTCCGGCCCTTTGTCAACGGGCACTCTGGAACCGGAATCGTTCTCGAGACTGGTCGCTTGACGGACTGCCCTTGGTAGCTCCAGAGCGGAATCGCAAAATGGGCGATTCATTTTTTTCATCTATTGCATGCAAATGGTGAATACAAAGGTCTCTGAGGACGGCTGATTGCAACAACAAGGCTCCCCTATCGCCGACCAGCTGCGGACTTCTCAACAGCCTTTTCGGCGCGGGGGCATTCGCGTTTCCTGCAGCTGCCCTAGTTTGGAAAAGAATGGAGCGAACGATGTCTATGAAAAAAATGACCATGGGATTGATCGTGGGGAACCGCGGATTCTTTCCCGATCATCTGGCAAAATCCGGCCGGGAAGAGATGATTCAGGTGTTGCAACAGGCCGGAATCGGGGTGGTGGCACTCACGCCGGAGCAGAGCAAACACGGAGCGGTGGAGACCTACGAAGAAGCCAAGCGCTGCGCGGAACTGTTTCGCTCGAGTGCTAAGGAAATCGACGGGGTTATTGTGACCCTACCGAATTTCGGCGATGAACGGGCCATCGCGGACACTATGCGCCTCTCGGGTTTGCGTGTGCCGGTGTTAGTGCAAGCTACCCCGGATACCCCTGGACGAATGAGTATTGCTCATCGTCGCGATAGTTTTTGCGGAAAGATGTCTGCTTGTAACAACCTGCGGCAGTACGGAATTCCTTACTCGATTACGACGCTCCATACCGTTAGTCCCGACTCCGAGGGATTTGCGAAGGATCTCGAATGGTTCGCTGGAGTTTGCCGGGTGGTGAAGGGCCTGCAAAATTTGCGAATCGGAGCAATCGGCGCCCGGCCCACGGCGTTCAACACCGTTCGCTATAGTGAGAAACTGCTGGAAGCGAATGGAATTAGCACGGAGACACTGGATCTTTCCGAAGTGCTAGGGCGCATCAGCCGAATGAGAGACACAGACGATAGTGCGGTGCAAAAGTTGCAAGCGATTCGGAAATATGTGAGCACGGCTAACATTCCCGAGGCTGCGCTCGTGAAAATGGCCAAACTCGGCGCGGTTGTCGATCAATGGATGAAGGCGGCCGACGTGCAGATCAGCGCCGTGCAATGTTGGACGTCACTGGAAGAAAATCTAGGCGTGGTGCCCTGCACAGTGATGAGCATGATGAGTGATTCGCTGCTCTCGAGCGCCTGCGAAGTGGATGTCTGCGGCGTTATGGGAATGCATGCATTGCAACTGGCCTCTGAAACGCCCAGTGCCCTTTTGGATTGGAACAACAATTATGGAGAGGATCCAAACAAAGCGGTCTGCTTCCACTGCAGTAATTTGCCAAGACACTTCTTCAAAGAGGTCAAGATGGATTTCCAGGAAATCATTGCAGGCACCGTAGGCAAAGAAAACACATTTGGAACTTGTGTTGGGCAGGTGAAAGCCGGAGCGATGAGCTTCGCTCGTTTTTCAACAGACGATGTTGCGGGTAAGATTCGTGGGTATTCCGGTAGCGGGCGCTTTACGGATGATCCCCTACAGACGTTTGGGGGTGCCGGGGTGGTGGAAATTTTGGGCTTGCAGAAGTTGCTGCAATACATCTGCGAAAACGGTTTCGAGCACCATGTCGCCGCAAACTTTTCCAGCGTCGCTCGGGTGATCCATGAAGCCACTACCCGATACCTGGGCTGGGACATGTACGCTCACGCAGCATAGCAACCAGCAATGAAGTAAGGACACTAAGGTATGGCGATTGTTGTGGGAGCGGATTTTGGCACTCTCAGCGTGCGTGTGACGCTGGTTGACACGGAGCGCGGCCGGCTGGGCTCGGGAACCGCGGAATATCCATTGCATCGGAGCAAGGCCGATCCCGATTTCGCCACACAAAGCCACGATCATCACATGCGAGCGCTAGGCGAAGCTACGCAAAACGCGCTAGCGAATGCGCAGATTAGCGGCAGCCAAGTCGCCGCTCTGGCAATCGATACCACCGGCTCGAGCGTCATCCCCGTCGATGAAAAGCTCCAACCACTCGATGAATACTACCTGTGGTGCGATCACCGTTCCTGGCGTGAGGCCGCGTTGATCACCGAAACCGCCCGGCGAACCGGTTTGCAAGCAATTGAGTGGTGCGGAGGAACCTATTCATCGGAATGGGGTTTTTCGAAACTTCTGCATTGGCTGCGTCACAATCCTGACAAGCGCAATAAATTCGCCACCGCGTTTGAGCACTGCGATATGGTGGCCGGGGTTTTGTGCGGCTACACAAATCCTAAAGACGTACCGCGGTCGATTTGCGCGATGGGACACAAGTGGCTTTGGAATGAGGGACTCGGAGGATTACCACCGGAAGAGTTCCTGGTAGCAGTTGACCCACTGTTGCAAGGTGTTCGCAAAAAGCTGGAAGGAAAATACCAAACCAGCGACAAAATTGCGGGTCACCTGAGTGCAGCTTGGGCGAAACGATTGGGCCTCCCTGAAGGCATCCCGATTCCGGTGGGAGCCTTTGACGCCCACTGGGACGCGATCGGCGCCGGCGCTCGCACCGGAGACGTTGTCAACGTCGTGGGTACGTCCACCTGCATTGTGGCAATGAGCGAAGTGACGAGGCTGATCCCCGGAGTGTGTGGCGTTGTTCCTGGATCAGTGCATCCGCAAAAAACGGGCGTCGAAGCCGGACTCTCCGCGACCGGTGATATTTTTGAAGCCATTGCGCGGCGCGCGGGGAAAACCGTCGCCGAACTTTCCGTGGGACTAGAGAAATTTCGAGCCGGGGAAACTGGGTTGCTGCGCCTCACGTGGGACAATGGCGATCGTACCGTCCTGGTTAACCCAGAACTTGGCGGAGTTACGCTAGGTTGGAATCTCTCCCATACCGCACAGGATGAATTGTATTCCGCAATCGAGGGAACTGCGTTTCATACTAGGGTGATTCTGGACCGTTTGCAGGAGAATGGAGTCCCGATTCATCGCGTAATCAATGCCGGCGGAATTCCGCAGAAAAATGACGCGCTGAATCGCGTGTACGCTAACGTCTTAAACAAAGCCGTCCTGGTTCCGCAATCGGAAGTGACCAGCTTGGGCTCAGCCATTTTTGCCGCGATGGCCGCCAGGGCCTTCCCTACGATCGAAAAAGCGCAAGAAGCGCTTTGTCCAAAGTACCGGGTCGTGGAACCTGATTCGCGTGCAACACAAATTTATAATGAGTTATACGCATTCTATCGGCAGCTTTATTTCGGATTCGGCAGTAGCGACGCGAAACCGATTGCCGTCGGGCACATTCTGCCAAGGCTCAGACAAATCGCGGCGCTCGTGCGAGGAAATGCATGAAACTGAAAACCCTACGTGAAGAAGTGTTGGAAGCAAATCTTGAATTGGTTCGCCGCGGTTTGGTCCTTTATACATTCGGAAATGCCAGCGGTATTGCGCGAGAGGAAGGATGGGTGGTCATCAAGCCTAGTGGCGTGCCGTATGAAAAAATGAAACCGGAAGACCTGGTGGTCGTGAGTTTAACTGGCACCATTGTCGAGGGATCGCTTCGGCCATCGTCCGATTTGGCGACTCATCTGGTTCTCTATAAATCGTTTTCCGGAATTGGCGGCGTTGCGCACACCCATTCGAGCGCCGCGACCTCCTGGGCGCAGGCGAAAAAGGAAATTCCATGTTTCGGCACGACGCATGCCGATTATTTTCATGGATCGATACCGGTGACCAAGCCATTGACCGCTTCCGAAATTCGTGATGATTACGAATTGAACACCGGCATCGCTATCGCACGTTGCCTTCAGAAACATAATCCTCTCGACATGCCGGGAGTTCTCGTCGCCGGGCACGCCCCATTCTGTTGGGGCCGAACCCCCGCGGAAGCAGCGCATAATGCCGTGATACTGGAAGAAATTGCCAAGCTGGCGTTGCAAACTCTTTCTGCAAATCCAAAGACCAAACCAATCGATAAACACCTTCACAAGAAACACTTCTTCCGCAAACACGGGAGTTCCGCCTCTTATGGTCAGAAAAAGGCCACCTAATTTCAATCGCGTGTAAGCTCGGATCCGAGGATGTTCGTTCTAGGCAGGCTGGCCTTTGCTTTGTTTCTCTTGTTCTAGTTCGTCGATGGTCTGAATCAGCCACCCGCGTAAGGCGGCTTCCAATTCTTGCTCCGTGCCCCATTCATAAAATGCACCCACCGTTTCGCCGAGTTTCGTCAGCGGGATATGGCGGCAGGGGAACCGGCTCGACCGGTGAGCTTTCGGGACAAAGGACATCAGGAGACAGTTCGAACAGGGAACCGGGCGCGTCTGGTTTTTAAAGTTGATGCAGGTGGGAGAATCTTCAAACACAAAGTTCGGGCGCCAAGGATAGCGTGGACCACTGCGATAACCGCCTTGCTCCAAGAAGGCGAGTTCGGCTTTCAAAACCTGCAGGAGATTTCGAGTGTCCGGCATCTGAATAGCTCTAGTGTAACTGTCCTGCTCGGTGTGCTAGGAGTCCGTGATAGAAATCACGATGAGCGGTGACGGAAATCACCGGAAGTTGTACCTAGAGTACAGTATCAAGGTCACAGCAACAGGTGATTTTCATGCTCTCTGGATGGCGTCGCAGTGGCAGTCGGTTCCAAGTGGTGACCCGAGGGGATGGCGGAATTTTGCACGACAATAATGCTATGCGCTCACCTTACGGATTGGAAATCATCGAAAACTGTCTGGCTTGCCCACATCGCGAGGAACGCCTCTTCTGCAATCTGCCCGATGCCTCTGTAAGAGCTTTGTCCGCAATCACTTCCTCGGCTTCCTACCCTAAGGGAGCCACTCTTTTCGTAGAGGGGCAACCTTCGCGCGGCGTATTTATTCTCTGCAGCGGGAGAGTAAAACTGTCGACTTCCTCGGCCGATGGGAAGACCTTGATCCTGCGGATCTCGGAGCCCGGGGAAGTGTTGGGCTTGCCGGCAACCGTCACCGGCTCCTCCTACGAGCTCACCGCGGATGTAATCGAACCGGCGCAAGCCAATTTTATTTCGCGCAACGAATTTTTGAACTTTTTGAAGGAAAACGGCGAGGCTGCGTTGCGCGTGGCACAACAGCTCGGGGAGACCTACCACGCTGCAGTTTCGGAAATGCGCACCCTCGGGCTTTCGCACTCCGCGGGTGAAAAACTGGCGCGCTTTCTGCTGGAATGGGCCGCAAGCTACCCCGAGGAGAAAGGGCAAATACGCATCAAGCTGACGCTGACGCATGAGGAGATTGCGCAGATGATCGGCTCGTCTCGCGAAACGGTAACGCGTTTATTAGCGGATTTCCGTAAGAAACAACTGCTGCAGGTGATGGGCTCCACTTTGGTGATCAAGAACAAAGCTGCGCTGGAAAGCATCATCAACGGCTAACTGGTTCTGCCGAACCACCCAGATCGATCGGCCGGTCGTATCCGGTCATCTCCAAGTAACCAACACCTTCCAATTTCTCCTTGGTTTTCTGGCCCCTGACGCGGACAGCGCCTTCCCAATAACTGGGGATAATCTTCGATTGGCCGGAGATTTCCTGTTGCTTCAAGTCGGTTCGCGTTTCCAATTCAATTCCGAACTTAGGGATCGAGATTTTCCATTGCAATGGATATGTCGCGGAGGTTAGCGGACTTTTCCAAGTTTCGCCGCTTGGCTTCAGCACAAAATCGGATGCCCGCAACGACGTCGATTTGCCGTGGGCATCGATGTAGGTTCCGGAAGAATGCGGATCAACGGAGCCATTCTTCTGCCGGATTTGATAGAGCATGATTTCCGAGTCATCGGCAAGTTCGATGCTCAGCCAATCCCATCCGACCTGATTGCTCTCCAATGCGTGCGTGAAGAATTCGTGATCCATCCAGGTAAGTCCGGCGACATGATAGACCTGTTTGTTCACTTCCATCTCACCGCTGGTATTCAACCTTGTGAAGGAAATGTAGTGCGAGGCTTTTCCCGGGCTTTCCGCCTTCTGGCTGACTCCGTTTTCGCCGTGGATCACCGGTGGTTTTTCTGGATGCAACGTGAAAGAAAAACTGAACCGACTGTCTGTGGCATGCAGATGCATGTCAGTGCCCTCCCAGGAGACATTCCAATTACCATTCCAGATTTTCTGGTGGCCGGCATCGACGCCGGCAATTCCTGGGCCGGCGCGATTCATCCGTTCGCTGTGGTAAAACTCATTCCCATCAATATCGCTTAGCGCCAGATGAGCC
>DATFZN010000064.1:0-30745 GCA_035314425.1 Candidatus Acidiferrum sp.
GGATAGCTTGAAGGGCAATCGGTTGAAGCTGTATCAAGCCAAGACCGGGGAGCCTGTCAGCGTTCTCCTGCCACAGCAGGTTGTTGATGCCTTGCATTCAACGCCACGGAACAATCCTAAATTCTTCTTTTGGACTGGCCAATCTCGAATTGAAACTGTCACCGGATTCTGGCGCGAACGAATCGCCGAGGTATTCAGGTTGGTTAAGATTGACGGACACTCTCATCGCTTCCGCGACACCTTCGCGGTCAGTTTACTCGAAGGCGGGGCGAGCATAGAAACCGTCAGCGTATTGCTCGGCCATCAAAGCATTCGGGTGACGGAAAAGCATTACAACCCATGGGTTAAAACCCGGCAAGATGCGCTCGATAAAGCGGTCAACCAGGCGATGCAGTCGTGAATTCCTTCGTACAATTTCCGTACAATTTGTTTAGCCCCGTCAAGACACTCACTTTTCATTGGCTTTTTGCACATATTCATGGCGGAGGCGTGTGGAAGTCGAATCCACCATTCGACCCGCGAAGGGCCGAATCGCCGGCTTTGAAGGCCGGAAAGGTCACCGGACCCCATTCGCCTCCATTGCTACAATATCATCATTCCAAAACGTTTAGTTGAGGTTGGAATCGGCAGCATGAGTTTCGTAAATCGGCTCTGGTGCTATAGGTCGTACGGAAGCCGACCGAGGGAGTACGAGCGAGCCGTGGTCGTCGATGCAGAAGTCTATGCTCGAACGGCTTCCAAACAAACACTGCGGGTCTTTTTCAGCGATGCAACCAATTCATACAAGACTGGGCTCGTGCAAACTTCGTAGTAGTAGTGATCGGAGGCCTGACCAATCTTTCCATCGGGTAGCAATTGCCGTGCAAGCCCTCTGCGCACTACCAGCACTTCCACCGATTCGCCCATGGGCACTTCCCCGGCAAACAACGCTACTTCCTCTTTGCCCCAGGGCAGTTCACAGCCAATGTCCACCCGCTCCAGCAAAATCTCTTCCGACAATTTCTGAAATCCTTCTTCATTTAACTCAATGCCGTTCATGTTGTAGCGCACAAGAAACTCGTCCAACTCTTCCGCTGAAGCACCTTCCATCGCGGTCAAAAATTGGAACAGCGCGAAATCTGTTTTCTGAGTAGCGAGCATGCGCTTAGCTAGCTTAGCGCAGCCAGACAAGCGATCAGACAAATTCAGTGCCTTGGAAATCATGATTTTAGATTCGCCATCGGTCCAATATGTCGGCGCTGATCCTTGATAGGCGACGCCAATGCCGATTTCCAAAGCGGGCAACTGGCTTGATGCTGCACCATCATTATAGGAATTGCACACGGCCAAGATCTGTCGCGAGAGCACGCAGGCCTTCGCCACAGACTGTGCGTACGACTGACTCCCCTCGGTCTCAAAAATCGCCAGCACAATCGCGTCCCCTTCAATAAATACTTTCTTGGCCGAATAGCGATCGAGCAATTTTTTCACCGGTTCATGAAGATTCAGGCTGAAATGCGAAGCCGGGCTCAACCCGCGCGAAAGCAAATCTTGTGTCATCCTCGTCGAGCCGCGCACGTCGGCCTTGATGATGACATGGGAAACGACCTGATCGTGCTCCGGCTTAAATTCCTCTTTCAGCAGGCACTCGTACAATCGATTGTTCATGCGCGAAAGTTCGCGCACTTTTTCCGCCGTGACCAGGTTGATGCGCTCCATGCAGGTGGAAAGGTGCTCGGCGTCGCGCAAGTCGCGGCGCAAACGCATGAAATCACCCGCGAACCGAAATACCATCGCCTGCAATTCTTCTTTGGAATAACGCCGCATGCGTTTGGTCAGTTCCTCGAGCGGCTTCATGCTTAGCCGCTTGGTCGGCACCTGCTTCAGCATCTCCTCAACACGCCTGGCTTCTTCTTTCGTCACCAGTGCCTTTCGCAGTTGCTGCAAGTGCACCGGTGGGCAAAAATTGCTGGCGATCGGACGGATCTCATAACTGGCCAGGATGTGCATCATCAACTCCCGCTCTTCCATCTTTTGGGTGAGTTGAGCCAGCAAACGGCCGCGAGTCGAGCGTTCGGATTCATCCGTTGCTCCCGCTACATCGAAAAGCCGCCTGGCATTTTCTGGTTCGTTTAGATAATCACTGAGCCTACCCTGAAAATCCTGACTGACAAAATCAACATGGTGACGAGCGCTTTCTAGTTGCGGGGCAAATTCCGTAAGCCGTTCCTGCAGGTGTTTCAGGTGTTTTTCGACCTGGTTGAGCGCCACCCGCACCCGAACTGGGTCCGGTGAATTGGTCAAAAATTTGTTGATCAATCCCCCACTGTTATCCAAGCGTTTGGTCAGGTTGTCGCGCCGCTCCTCCATTGCCGCAATCTCTTGCTTCAGTTCAGCCACATCGGCAAAAAGCTTCTTTGATACTTCGGATTCTTGCGAGCTCGCCGTAGCTTGAGGAAGATTCACTCCCGCCTGGTTCAAGAACTGCTGCAGCAGTTCGTCCATGGCCTCGATGCGATCAGGGTCGCGAGCGTAATTCCCCAACAAAACGTAGTGCTCCAGGAAATACCAATCGTCTTTTCCGCCATCGAGAAACACCAGCCGGTTCTTTAGCAGTTCGTAATAAGGATTGAACTCTTCCCCGAACAGCGCACGCCGCGCTTTGGCAATCACGTTTTCATCGATATCAGCGAACATCTGCGCCACCAACTGGCCAACCAATCGCACCACATTGCGCCGGCCGGACTGCATCTCCGACAATCTTGCCTTGATCACGTGTGCCTGCTGCGACCGTTCGAAATATTCTCCGCGCTTCCGGATATACTCCTTACCATCCAAAATCACGTTCGCGAACTGATTAACCAACTCACCACTAATGAGTTTTAGGATGGCCAATCGGAAAAGCACATCGATTTCGATATTTTTCTGATGCTTGGCACGGTTCAGCGAGCTTTGCAGCATCTCCGCCAGCAACTTGCGAAACATTGCGGAGTCCACCTGCTTGCTGCTGCGGAAATCGATACCGGAAAAGTACGTGGAACTGACGTTTTGTCGGATCAGATCGAACAGATAATCGCGGGTGGTTTGAACAAACTTGGGGCTGAGGAATACGTCGTAATGGATGTTATCGACACCAATGGCGAGCGTGCCCATCGGCAAAATGACGCGATAGCTCTTCAGTTCGTTGCGGTTCGTTTCCGCCACAGCTATACTGCCCGGTCCATTTGCCATGCACCCGCCTAGTCACCAATTTTTACCGTAACAGCGCCGAGGGGGTGCCGCAATGAAACCGAGGTACAGGGGTAGCTAGAGAGTAAGCAGCGGGTCTGGGCCCCTATTTCATGCTTCCTCCAGCACCATAATTCTCCGTGAATCGCCACCGGCATGCTCTAAGCGCAACCGCACGACTGGCCAAGGCGCTTTTAACGGGAAATTCTCCGACCACTCCAAAATAATCACGCTGGGCTTTGCAAACACTTCTTCCAACCCGAGCGTTTCGAAATCATGGAAATTTTCGATGCGGTAGAGGTCGCCGTGGTAGACCTTCCTCACGCTGCCGTACTCATGGAGAAGAGTAAAAGTAGGGCTGGTCACTTCCTCTTCGGTGGCCACGCCCAAGCCCGCGACAATTCCCTTGGTGACCGTGGTTTTGCCGCTGCCCAGCTCCCCAGAAAGGAGCACCAGCACAGGGGGCTTTAGATTTTTTGCAAACTCGCGCCCCCAGGCCGTGGTTTCCTCGGCGGAACGAGTGAAAACCTCCTCAGTCACGCCCTTGCAACTCCTCGAGCAATTTGCGCCGCGCATAGGGGATCGCGTCGGCGACTTCTCCCGCGACCACACCTGAAGCGTCGGATTGCTGCGTCAGTAGCTCGGCGGCCACGCCGTGCAGATAGACAGCCAGTGCCGCCACGCGCAGCAGGTCGTTTGCGCCAAATTGTCCGATTAGTCCTGCAAGCAGGCCGGTGAGTACGTCGCCAGAGCCACCTTTTGCGAGGCCAGGCGTGCCAGTCGTGTTCACAAACACTCTTCCGTCGGGCGCCGCGACTATGGTGTGAAAGCCCTTGAGCACTACAGCTGCGTTCCACTGTCGCGCAGCATCGCTAGCCGTCTTTACACGATCGCGCTCGACATCAGGAATCGATACCCCGAGGAGTCGCGACATTTCCCCTGGATGTGGCGTGACCACCAGATGCGCGGTTTTGCGCTTGGCCAACTCCGCACCACGGTCGGCAAACGCGTTCAAACCGTCGGCATCAAGAATCAGAGGGACTTCCACGCTGGTCGCCACGCTGCGAATAAACTCTTGCGTTTCCGGATGAGTACCCAGGCCTGGTCCCATCGCCAGCACTGTTTTGCCGCTCAAAATTTCAGCGAATCGGCCAGACTTCATTGCTGCCAAAGAAATCGTTCCCGTGGAAGTCGCCGCCAAAGGCTCGGTCATATATTCCGGTTGGCTCGCCGCTACAATCGCTAAGATGGGCTCGGCAATCCCCAGAGTCAGCAAGCCAGCGCCCGCTCGCAGCGCCGCCTGACCGCCCAATATTGCCGCGCCGCTCTTCCCTACCGAACCTGCTACCAGCAGTACATTCCCGTATTTCCCTTTGTGCGAATCCCATGGTCGCACCAGCGGCAGTTCCGCGAACTCTTCAGGGCCACTCCAGCGAAGCGTACCTTTGCCAACTTCTTCGACAAGGGCTTCGGGAGTTCCGATGTGCCGGACAAAAATTTGGCCGCAGCAAACCGCATCGGGCGAAATCAATTGCCCAACCTTTGGGGCCGTGAATGTAACGGTAAAGTGCGCACGAATCACAGGCCCTTCCGCCGCTCCACCATCGGACGGTAATCCCGAGGGGGTATCCACTGCAACAATCCAACCCGGCCGCGCCGTCGTGGCGTTCCGCGACAAGCGATTCACGTCCTTGATGACGTGGGCCAGCAAGCCGGTTGCGCCACCGCGAATTCCTGTGCCCAACATCGCATCGATGATCACGTCGGCCGAAGCAATGGCCGGCCAATTCTTTTCCCATTCCGTTTCACTCGTCAGCGAAATGCTCTTGCCCCCGGTTTCCTCCCAGCGCTGCAAATTCTTGGCGGCGTCGCCCTTAAGTTCTCGCGGATTCGCAAATAAATACACATCGACCTGATCGGCTTCTTCTTTGAGATGGCGTGCCACAACGAATCCGTCTCCGCCGTTGTTGCCTTTTCCGCAAAGCACGCACACGCGTCTAGGGGGCGTAGTCTTTCTTCGTCCGTACTGTTCGAGGAAGAGTTCCGCGGCACTCTTCCCTGCCGCTTCCATCAATTGCCATCCGGGAATGCCAAAGCGTTCCGTCGTCAAACGGTCCACTTCCCGCATCTCGTCCGCTGTTAGTGCCTTCATTTTAGGGTCGGTCCATAGACGGCTTTCACCCAAAATCCCTCGCCAGAGCCGCTACCTTCAAGGAACACTGGTCTTCTGCTTTGGTCGCTGAGGGAGCTCTCAAAGCATCCAGCCGCCGCTCACATTCAATACCTGCCCGGTCACATATTCCGATTCTTCCGAAGCGAAATAAGCCACCGCCGCCGCAATATCCTCCGCCGTAGGTGGTCGCCCGATCGGAAATCTAGCGTCACGCATTTTCCGCGCTTCTTCCAGTGAGAGATCCTTCTCATCCATGCTCGAAGGATTCACCACGTTGACGGTAATCCCGTTTTTCGCTTCTTCGAGCGCAAGAGATCGCGACAAGGCCACCACCGCCGCTTTCGCCGCTGCATACGCGGAAATTTTTGCCTGACCGAACGCCCGCTCTGCTCCGACGGCTCCCAGATTAATGATTCGGCCCCAGCGCCCTTTGCGCATCGGAGGCAGAGCCGCGCGGCTCATCTGCATTACGGTCATTAAATTCGAATCAAAAATATTTTTCCAATCTTCAATCGGGGATTCCGCCAGTGTGCCCCATCTAAAGTCACCCACATTATTCACCAGCACGTCAATCCGCCCGAAGCGGTCCACAACCGTGCGAATCAGCTGCTCCGCGCGTCCCGCATGGCTGATATCGGTCTCTACAGCCACGCAATCTGCACCGAGCGCCTGCAGCTCTCGAAGTGCTAACTGCGCCGCGCCTTTGTTCGATCGATAGGCGATGGCAATGCGCGCTCCTTCTTTCGCCATGCGTACGGCAATGCCTTTTCCAATTCCCCTACTTCCGCCAGTGACTAACGCAACCCTGTTCCGCAACCCCATTCTTCTCCTCGCAAAAGCGTGTCAGTATAGCCTACTCCGCCCGCTACCACTACCTTACCTCAATTCCCGCACTTGGTCAGTTTCGGCAAGCGGGGTAACCATTCAAGACGCAGGAACAAGGATAGATTTCTTGGGATTTTGCGGCGCCACTGCCACTAGCGCAGGATCGTGATTTGGATGCGTAAGCCCGGGAACGCGTTCTCGGCGGTGATCGTGCCTCCGTGTAATTGCACGGCACGTCTCGCGATGGACAAACCGAGCCCGATGCCCCCCGTATGGGCTTCGCGGGCTTCTTCCACCCGAAAGAATGGCTCGAAAATTTGTGCCAAGGAATCCGCCGGTACTCCTGGACCGTAATCGCGGATAGTGATCGTTGGGGCGCCGACCGTCTCGTCGAGCGAAATATCGACGTTAGTCTTTTCTGGCGAGTAACGAATCGCATTGCGCAGCACATTCTCCACCGCGCGCCGGAGCAGCTCTGGGTCGCCCAATATTGCCCGAGTTACTTTCCCCTCGAGGCGAATGCCAACGCCCCGAAACTCAGCTTCGACGCGACAATCCGACACCGTCTCCTTGACCAGTTCATCAAGAACAACGTTTGCGTTTTTTCGCGCCGGCGGATCGCCTTCCATCCTGGACACTTCCACAATTTCCGAGACCAGCGATGTAAGCCGGTCAACATCGCGCTCCACGCGGTCCAGAGCAATATTCAGGTCAGATGCAGTTCTCGCCAGCTTCACTGAAAATTTCAGTCGTGCAAGCGGCGATCTCAATTCGTGCGATATGTCCTGCAACAGCCTTCGCTCGCTAACCACCAATTTCTGCAGGCGCTCCGCCATTTCGTCAAATGAACGTGCCAGGCCGCCGATTTCGTCCCGGCGCTTCAGCTCAAGACGGTTCGCCAAGTCTCCCTGTCCAAATCGCTCCATCGTGGCGGTCACTTGGCGGATTGGCAAAACGATTCCGACTGCAGCCAGCCAACAGAGCAGGCCCGTCGTTCCGATCACCAAAAGATAATAAGGAAAAAAGGTCCATCTATCTGTCTGTTTGGCATCAACGGCGACAAACCAATAACGCCCATCGGCTGAACGGTGCGTAACAATTAATTGCCCATTCCTCTTGCCCCGCGATTTTGAAAATGGCGGTGGGGGCAGCAGGCTTGCTTTGCTTACGCCTGAGACCACATCGATTCCATTGGCGTCCAGCAGATAATGGGTAGCGCCAAAGGATTCATTGAGCCGTTGCATATAGGACGAAACTGCTGGCGGGCCACCGGCGTTTAGCGCATCACGGGCAGTTTCTAACTCCAACTCGTCCATGACCTCGAAAACGGGATCGAAATATTTTCTCTCCACCCGATCTGAAATTGCCATGAACACAACCAGCGCACCGGAAAGCGTAATTACCATCACCAGAGCAATCCACCAGTAGAGGGACTTCATGCCTCTGGCCCCTGCTCTGCCGTGAACACGTAACCGACTCCACGTACGGTTCGAATCAGTCGCTGACCTCGCTCAAGTTTTTGACGAAGATGGCTGATGTGCACATCGAGAGCCCGGTCGTAGGGATTCGCCTCACGTTCCAGCAGCGCCCGAGTAATTTCCTCGCGCGTCACCACTCGGCCGCCCGCGCGAATGAGCATGTCAAGAATGTCAAATTCCAGCGCCGTTAATTCGATTCTTTGCCCACGGCTCGATACCTCGCGGGTCCTGGAATTGACCAGAAGATCTTTACAAAACCAGGCTGCGGCGGCAGATTCCCTTCTGCCGCTGCGCCGCAGAACCGCGCGAATCCGCGCCAACAGTTCGTCGGGATCAAAAGGCTTTGGCAAATAGTCGTCAGCTCCGGAATTGAGTCCGACGATGCGATCCTGCCGCTGAACCCTTGCCGTCAACATGATTACCGGGACATTTTTTCGGCGACGCAACTGCTGCAAGAGGGTGAAACCGCTGACCATCGGCAGCATCACGTCAAGGAGCACCAAATCGTACGTTCCGTTCACCGCGCGAGACAGCCCCTCACGTCCGTTGTAAGCACAATCGAGCTGGTGTCCCGCCTCTGAGAAAAACTCTTTCATCATGCTGCACAGTTCCTTATCGTCATCAACCAGCAGCAGCGATAATTGCGCCGTTTTTTCCGATGCGTTCATCCTGAACCATTCCCGTGCCGGCAGATCTTGCTCGGCAACTTCGATCACTCTCTCACAGGTTCAAGCACGATTTCTTCTTAAGAATTCTTAAGAGAGCACGTTCCATCGTTCGCTTTACAGTTTCCGTATGGATAGAGGCACCAGGCAAACGGCAGAATCGGCACAAGAACCTGTCTGTCTGAATCCAGTCGGCGATAGCAGCTGGCACCCCGAGCAGTCCAATCACGGCAATCCCCTGGTGACCAATTTGTCCCGCCCCGAAATACCAAGTCTCTTTGGATTGCGCGGAGCCGCGGCCTTGGCCGTCGTGTTCTATCACTATTGGTTGGGCCGCTGGAAGTTTGTCACTCTATTTCCCGGACCGTACGCCGTCACGCTGTTCTTTGAACTGAGCGGACTCTTGATTACCTGGCTTCTGCTCAAGGAAATCAGCGAGCGCGGCGCGTTAAACCGCCGACAATTCTATTTCCGTCGTGCTTTGCGACTCTTTCCTGTTTTTTACGTAGTTTGGGGGATGTGCCGGCTAGCTGGCCCCTTCGCTGGAAGCTGGGCGACCTTCTTCTACATGGGCGACTACTACCATGCCCTGGCTGGGCGCTACAACATCCTGACTGTGGGTTGGTCACTCGGTGTTGAAGAAAAATTCTACCTGTTGTGGCCCTTGCTACTGGTCCGGGTCGCACGGTCAACGCTGGTCAAGATCTTGTACGCCGTTCTGATTCTAGAACCGATTTATCGTGCCGCTCTTACCCGGCTGGGCCATCAGGTTTATACGTGGTTCGCCTTCGACGCACATCTTGACGCGATTGTGGTGGGTTGTTTGATTGCCATCGCCGCCAGAGACGGCTGGATTGCGCCAAAATGGGTGTCGCATCGGCTCACCCCAGTGTGCGCGTTAATTCTGGTGTTTGCGCTGCAGGCTCAAAGCGACATCGTGACGTACCTACTTGCAGTGATTTTAATCTCAGTCGTTTGCCGGCCGCCAGCGACCTTAAACCACCCGATCGCCCGCTATTTCGGAGCAATTTCTTACTCTCTTTATCTCTCTCACGATTACGCGCGTGATATTTTGTGGCCGCTCGTTTTGGGAGGGAGACAAATCCGTGGTTTGCTCGTTACCTTTCTCTTGCAGGTAACGCTCGCGATACTTATTGCCTCAGTTCTTCATTTCACCGTCGAGCGGCCATTCTTACGATTGAAGGACCGTTTCCACAGCCAGAAGCGAGCTACTCCCAAGTAATCCAGAAACAACTTTTGTCGTTGCCTGGTTGTTCGCGAATTGGCCCCGGCGGGGTTCCTACCGCCCAATCCCTCTACAGCGGCACGCTCATCTGCGTATCGTTACCGCAATTTCGCTACGATCACGGTCATATCGTCGGCCTGTTCCGCTTCACCCGCCCACTCTTCCGTTGCCACCATCAATGCTTCCGCAATCTTGCGCGGAGGCAATAGCCTCAGGCGTTGCGCTGCGGCTTCAAGTCGCGGAATCCCAAATTGTTCGCCATAGGCATTCTCCGGCTCGATCAAACCGTCGCTGTAGCCAATCAGCACGGAATCCGGGGGCACGCTGATTGATCCTTCATCAAACCGGTAATCCTCCATCACACCCAACACAATTCCACCTTCGGCTAGATGCGCAGAGCCGCCGTCAGATATGCAGAACGCCGGAAGATGGCCTGCGTTTGTGTAGCGGAGCCTTCGCGAAACCGTGTCATAAATTGCGATGAAAAATGTGGCGAAGCGATCGTCGCCGGTGTTCCGAACCAAGTGGATATTCAATCTGGCGACCAATTCCGCTGTGCTCATGTTCTCGCTTCCGGGCACCAGCAACTGGCTTCGCAAAGCCGCCTGCAAACTGGCCATCAGCAACGCCGCCGATATTCCTTTTCCCGAAATATCTGCAATCGCGAAGGCCACATGCGTTGGACTCAACTGAATAAAATCGTAATAATCTCCACTGACGCTGCGGGCCGCGCGACAAATTGCTTCCACTTCCACGCCCTGCACTTGCGGCAAATTGCGCGGGAACAATTGATCCTGCACTTCGCGTGCGATAAAAATCTCGTTCTCCAGCCGCTGCAGCTGTTTCTGTTCATTAATCAGCCGGCCAATCGATCCGGTCATACTGTTAAACGACTCACCGAGCGCGCCGAGCTGATCTTTTCTCTCCACGCGCACGCGGTGAGAGAAATTCCCTGCTTGCACGAATTGCGTCGCCTTATACAATCCCGAAATCGTGCGCGTGATCGCTTGGGTGAGCACGACGCCAATCACCAGCGCTACAATTTCGATCAGCAAGAAAATTACCGACACAATTTGCAACCCGAACAGTTTTGCGTCGCTGAATTCTCCGACTGACGCAAAAATTCTGCGGTTCAGTTGCGAATTGCGCGCCTGAAAAAATGCGAACACTGGATGGTTCCGCTCTATTTCTCCATTTCCCCAGATATAGGTCGCTTCCAGCTTGGAAAATCCCTCCACCAGAGGGTCGGTCCAGGACTCGGCCGCCGGGAGCGTGCGCTTGTGGGTCAACACTCTGGCTACTGCCCTGTAATCATTGCTTCCGATCCGCACCGCGGTCCGCGCGGAGTCGCCTTCCACGCGCTGTGACAGCGTAACGTCAACCGGGCCCAAATCCGGCGCTACTCCTTCCAGAAAATCCGAGGTTACCGGCAGGCTGAGCTCAATCACCCTGATTCCTCGTGGGGTTTCCGCCTCTTCCATGCTCACCAACCGCAAACTATTTCCGGATTGCACCAGCCCGGCAAACGATCCTGATTTCGGGCCGGCGATTTTCCGAAAGAACTCTGGATCAACATGAAAGTTCGGGGTTAGTCCCGGCAACTGTTTCCGCTCGGCGATCCGCAATTCAGTCCGCAGGGCGTTTTCAAGCTCTGTCTCTTCAATATTGCTCGGCAGCGCGGCCTCGGCTGCGGCAATGTGTGCTGTCGACTCCGAAAGCATCTCCACTCTGTGTTGTATATCTTCGTAGAGCAGGTATGCACCAAGCTGGGAATAGATGATCTGTGCCGCCAGCACGGCGAGGATCAGCAACAAAATGATCGGCACGAAGGCGATGAACATGTAGGCGACGATTAACCTGTTGCGCAAACTCCACAACAGTTGGCCACGCCAGCGACTCCAGAACCGATAAGCGATATAGAACAGCGCGATCACGCCCAGGTAGCGGAGGAAGCCCATTCCAGGCTCATCGTGGAGGGGCGCGCGGACCCAAGTGGCAAATAATCCGACAAGTGCGACGCCCAGGGCCAGCCAGTCCAACTTCGACAGGCTTTTCCAGAAGGTGTTAGGTTGGATCTCTGTGTCAGTCATCTCTCAAAGAATCGCATCAATGGGTTACCAAGACACTTTACCCGATTCAGGGACAAGCGTCTCCTCGGGGCGCCGGGCCTCGCGACCGTTTTTATCCGATCTCGTACATCACCTGTTTGAGGGCCGGATCCTCTGGCCGAGCGGGGGGTGATGGGTTTGGCAAGATGGTCGTTATTAACTCTAGGTAGCGCGGCACCGGAAAGGGGAGGTGGACTCGGACACACTTATTTGAGATTGCGCACGTGGCTATGCTTCACGCTGTAGGTGAAATAAATCACCATGCCGACAATCAACCAGACGATCAGGCGAATCCAGGTCACCTCTTTCAATCCCGCCATCAAGCCGACGGAAATCAGAATGCCCATGATCGGCACAAACGGTACCCACGGCGTTTTGAACGGTCGTTGAAGCGCCGGGCGGCGAACGCGCAGAATCCAGACCCCAGCGCACACGATCACAAATGCCAATAGCGTGCCGATGCTGACGAGTTGTCCCAAGTCTCCGATCGGCACCAACGCGCCGACGAAGGCCACGCAAATTCCGACGATTGCCGTGGACTTCCAGGGAGTCCGAAACTTCGGATGAATATCCCCTGCCCATTTCCACAGCAAGCCGTCATGTGCCATAGAATAGAAGACGCGCGATTGCCCGAGAAGCATCACCAGCATCACCGTGCTCAATCCCGCGAGCGCGCCAGCATTGACGACATAACTTCCCCATTTGACGCCCATCTCGCGCATCGCCAAGGAAACCGGTGCACCAATATTGAGCCGGGTGTAATGAACCGTGGCGGTCAGCAATCCGCAAACGACGATGTAGAGAATGGTGCAGACGATCAGCGAACCGAGAATCCCGATCGGCATATCCTTCTGCGGGTCGCGGGCTTCCTGCGCAGCCGTCGAAACTGCGTCGAAACCGATGTAGGCGAAGAACACCACGCCCGCCCCACGCAGAATGCCGGACCATCCGAACGACCCGAATGCTCCCGTGTTGGCTGGAATGAATACGTTCCAATTTGTGTGCGCCAATTGCGCGTGGTGCAGCACGTAAGGGATGGCCACTCCGATAAACGTGAATACGGCGATTAGCTTGACGAAAACAACACCTGAATTAAAATTTGCCGATTCTTTAATCCCGATAATCAGAATCAGGGTAACGGCGAGCACCGCAAGAAATGCTAGTAAATTAAAATGCGCGGTTGCATGTGGGATCGAAGCGAGTTGTGCGGAGCTTAATTCCAGCGTGGTTAAAGGCGTCCATCGGCCTTCGTAAAATACCCATTGCGCTCCAGGTACGTCACAAATGGCTGGAGGTAGATTGATTCCATAATCTTGTAAAAACGCAATCAGCGTGCTGCTCCAGCCGCTGGCCACCGTCGCCGCGCCAAACGCGTATTCCAGGATCAGATCCCATCCAATAATCCACGCCACGATTTCACCGAGCGTTGCGTAGCCGTACGTGTAGGCTGATCCAGCAATGGGGATCAACGACGCGAATTCCGCGTAGCACAATCCCGCAAACATGCAGCCAACGCCTGCAAGCACATAGGACAACATAATCGATGGCCCCGCGTAGAGAGCCGCGGCCGAACCGGTGAGCACGAAAATGCCGGCCCCGATAATCGCCCCAATTCCGAGCGTGATCAGGTTTACCGGACCGAGCGCCCGTTTGAGGCTGTGCTCACCCGTGTCGCCCGCCTCTTGGAGCAGCGCGTCGATCGATTTCGTCGCAAACAGGGGGTTGCCCATGCAACTCCTCCTTCTCTGTGCTGATTCGGTACGTTTTAACTACAGGCCAGTCTCAATCCGCAAAGCAAAACTCGTCTTAGCTGCCCGGGCCCGCTTTCCGCGTCTGTCGCGACCACAGCCAATATACCGGCAGTCCAATCAACACAATGCCCATACCCGCTCCCGCCGTTTGCGTGCGATAGAGAAGCAGAACCACCATGATTCCTGTAGCCGCCACTATATACAACAGCGGCACGATCGGATACCCAAATGCTTTGTACGGCCGCTCGGCATCTGGCCTCGTGCGCCGCAAAACAAATATCCCAGCAATCGTCAGCACGTAAAACAGCAGCACCGCGAAGACCACGTAATCCAGCAGATCATTGTACAAATTCCCGTATCCGCCGCCGGGGGTGCGCGTGCGCAGCAAAATCAATACGCTTATCCAAATGCCCTGGTAGACCAGCGCGGTTCCCGGCACGCCTTTTACATTCAGCGTTCCTGTGGAGCGAAAGAACAATCCGTCCCGGGCCATGGCATAGGCCACCCGCGAACCAGCAAGAATTAGCCCGTTATTACAGCCGAAGGTAGAAATGATGATCGCGACGGCCATCAAGACCGCACCCTTGGCTCCGAAAACAGCCGATAACGCCGCGGTTGCTACCCGTCCATCCGGTGCATTTTGAATCTGGGCCAGCGGCAAGGCGCACAAGTAGGCCAGGTTCGCCAGCACATATAAGGTGATCACGATGATGGTGCCAAACGCCATCGATAAGGCGACGTCACGCCGCGGATTCTTCACTTCGCCAGCCGTAAAACCAATGTTGTTCCAGGCATCGGCCGAAAACAGCGAACCCACCTGGGCTACCGCCAGCGCCAGCAGTAAGCCGAACCAACCGCTGCCCGCACTTACCGTTGGCAAAATCCCGCGTAGGACGTTTGCGCCCGGCTCAATCGGTTGGGCATCGCGAATCGCCCACATATCCGAAAAGTTATCCGCAATCGCCACAGAATTTCGCGCCACCAGCACACACAACAAGATCAATCCCAGCAGGGAAAGCATTTTCGCTGACGTAAACACGTTTTGAATCCACTTTCCAAGCCTTACACCGCGGGTATTCAGATACGTCAGAAAAATAATCATAAGAATCGCAACAAGTTGCTGTACAGAAAGGCTGATCGCATAGCGCGATCCCAGATCAATTGGCCGAACAACCCAAGTTTTTGGTGAAATGGCGGGAAACAAAACTCCAAGATAACGCGCAAATCCAATGGCTACCGCGGCAATCGTGCCGGTCTGAATGACCAAGAAGAGCGTCCACCCATACAAAAATCCCCACAGCGGCGAAAACGCTTCTCTTAAGTAGATATATTGCCCGCCTGCATGTGGGAAAAGTGCCGCCAGTTCTCCGTAGGACAGCGCCGCCGCGATCGTCAGAGCACCAGTGAGCACCCAGGTCAATAGCAATCCACCCGCCGATCCGGTTTGCCTGGCAATATCGGCCGCAACGATAAAAATTCCGGAGCCGATCATCGACCCCACAACAATCATGGTGCCGTCGAAAAGTCCGATGGCTTTTACGAACTGGTGCTCCGCCTTCCCGGTTTGCTGCCTCGTCCTGCCGCTGCCCTCAGCCATTCGCCAGACCCCTCATCGACAACTTCCTGCCGCCTGCAGCTTTTCCAAAAACTGCTGCGCTCTGGTTCCTGGATGCCGAGCCCCAACGATATCGCTGATCACCGCCACCGAATCCGCGCCGGCTTCAATCACTTCCGTGGACCTGTCCAAAGTAATTCCACCAACGGCCACAATCGGTTTGGTCGTCAATCCTCGCACACGGCAAATAAACTCCGTTCCAATCTCCGGATCTGCCTTTTGCTTGCTCTTTGTCGCAAACACTGGCCCCACCGCGACATAATCCGCGGAAGTCTCAATTGCCGCGCGAAATTGCGCCTCGTTGTGCGTCGAAACTCCAATCCACTTTCCTGGCCCCATCACGGTGCGAGCATCCTCAACACTCAAGTCGGTTTGTCCAACATGCACGCCTCCCGCAGCAGCCAGATAGGCGATGTCCGGGCGGTCATTCACACAAAACGCTGTGCTGCTGGCCTTGGCCATCACCGCCAGCTTTCGCGCCGCCTCCAGAGTTTCGCGCGCACTCCCGCTCTTGTTGCGGTATTGCAACATCCGCACGCCAGCTGCGATCAATTGTTTGGCTGTCTCTTCCGCGGAACCGGTCATCCGTCCAGCGTCTAATATCACATACAACCTGGGGATCACAAGGTGCATGGAGAGCTTATGTACCGTTGGTGTTCAACAGTTTTTCGATGAAATGGGTATCAAACTTACCCGCCACAAAATCCGGATGCGCCAAGATGCGCCGGTGCAACGGAACCGACGTTTTGATTCCCTCAATTACGAACATTTCCAGGGCGCGCTTCATCCGACCGATTGCTTCGCCGCGATCCCGGCCCTTTACGATCAATTTCGCAACCAATGAATCATAATAGGGGGGAATCACGGCGTCCGAGTAGGCTGCGGAATCCACCCGGACTCCGGTTCCGCCCGGCGCCTGAAACGTCGTAATGCGTCCCGCCGATGGTACAAACGTTTCCGGATCCTCGGCATTGATGCGACATTCGATGGAATGCCCTGAAAATGTCATTTCACCGGCGGCTTCTTCCATGCGCTCGCCTGCCGCAATGCGAATCTGTGCTTTCACCAAATCGAGACCAGTAACAAACTCCGTAACCGTGTGCTCTACCTGGATTCGCGTATTCATCTCGATGAAGTACAGCGCACCATCGTCATCCATCAGAAACTCGACCGTCCCCGCGTTGGTGTAGTCAATCTTCTCAAGGGCTTTCACCACTTTATTGCCAAGATCTTTTCGCTGCTTGGCGTCAAACACCGGCGACGGCGATTCCTCAATGAGCTTTTGATGCCGCCGCTGAATCGTGCACTCTCGTTCACCCAGGTGGATGACTTTCCCATGCTGGTCGCCAAGGACTTGGATCTCAATATGTCGCGGATGTTCCAGGAATTTCTCCACGTACACCGCGGGATTCGCAAACGCCTGTTGGGCTTCACTCCGCGCAGTCTGATAGGCAGAGAGCAGTTCGTTCTTGGTGCGCACGACGCGCATCCCGCGCCCGCCACCACCGGCCGCCGCCTTCAGAATCAGGGGATACCCGATGCGCCCTGCTTCCTTTGCAAGCTGCTCCTCACCCTCGACGACTCCGTCGCTTCCCGGAATCGTCGGCAAGCCAGCGGTCCTCATTTCCCGGCGCGCGCGGTCCTTCTCGCCCATCATCTCGATCACTTCAGGCTTCGGTCCGATGAAGGTAATCTCCGAGGCCTCGCACACTTTCGCAAAATTCGCGTTTTCAGACAGAAATCCGTACCCGGGATGAATCGCGTCCACATTGGTAATTTCCGCCGCGCTGATGACTTGCGGAATATTCAAGTAGCTTTCGCTGCTGCGCGGCGGGCCGATACAGACGGCCTCGTCTGCAAATCTTACATGCAGTGAATTGCGGTCCGCCTCGGAATACACTGCTACGGTCGCTATACCCAGTTCTTTGCACGCACAGATGACGCGCAGGGCGATCTCTCCGCGATTGGCAACTAGAATTTTCTGGAACATAGTTGAGCGAGCTGGCTATCTCTTCCGGCTTGGTCGAATCCCGAACAACGGCTGACCATACTCCACTGGTTGTCCGTTCTCTACGAAAATACGAAGCACTTCCCCACTCACTTCCGACTCAATTTCATTCATCAGCTTCATCGCTTCGACAATGCACAACGTCTGCCCGGCATTCACGTGCGCCCCGACCTTCACAAACTCCTCGGTCCCTGGACTCGGTGAAGAATAGTACGTGCCCACGATCGGCGATTTCACTAAGTGGACATCCTCTCCACCCCGCGACTCCGCCACAACTTCTACCGCTTCAGCTAGTTCGCCTGTGGGGGGAGACCCTAGGGCAGCCGGCACAATGATCTCCGCGGCGGCTCTCGGCGCCGCTAGGACCGTGTGCGCACCGGGTTTTTTCAGCCGGATTCGCAAGTCCCCTCTGGAGTACTCAAATTCCTCGAGGTTATGCTCGCCCATGAACTTCAATAGTTGTTCGATTTGCCCGATGTCCGGGCTGGCAAACGACCTGCTGCCACTCGTCTTAGACGGCTTTTTCCGTTTCATGCCTTTTTCAGAGTTCGATGAGATCCCGCTTTAGGCGGGTTAAGACTTCACTGCCCTTGGCGCTCACCGCGACGTCATCCTCGATCCGAATGCCGCCGATTCCTTCCACATAGACGCCAGGTTCTACGGTGATCACATTACCCGATTCCAGACGAAATTCCTGTCCTCGTGCAACCCGCGGTTCCTCGTGCACTTCGAGCCCCAAGCCATGCCCGGTGCTATGCACAAAATACTGTTCTAATCTGCTTTTCTTAAGGACTTCTCGAGTCGCCGCGTCAACTTGCCCACAGGAGGCACCGGCCTGTACTGCTGCTACTCCGGCCGCCTGCGCTTCCTGAACTGCCGTATACCAACTACGAACACGTCCTGGTGCGCGACCTAGACACACTGTACGTGTCATATCGCTGCAATAATTGCCGAGTATAACACCCAGGTCTAGCACCACCAACTCATTTTTCCTCAGGCGTTTGGCGGTAGGCCTCGCATGCGGCAGCGCGGCTCTGGTGCCCGATGCCACGATCGTCTCAAACGCGGGTCCGCTGGCCCCCAGCTTGTGCATGTGATATTCAATTTCCGCGGCAACCTCGCTCTCTCGCATTCCCGGCCTTAGCATTTTGATCGCCCGCTCCATTACCGCGTCTGCCAGAACCGCCGCCTTGCGCATTACGGCCAATTCTCCGGCATCTTTTCGCCGCCGGAGGCCCTCGACAATACCTTGCGCCTCAACCGTCTTGCAGTTCGTGCCAGCGCCTTTCCGCACTGCCTGGCACTCGGCAACGGTCAGCTGCCGCGGATCAAATCCAACTTTCCCGAGCTTTTCTCGCCTCAAAAATTGGCCGAGCGCCGGGTATAGCAAGCCCTTCTGCAATTGAATCTTTACGCCGTGAGTCTCCTGTTTCGCTTGGAGCGAAAACCTTGCATCCGTGATAAGGATCGTCGTGTCGACGGTGACGATCATGCCCCCGGATTCACCCGTAAAGCCGCTCAAGTAAAACCAATTGGCCCGGTTCGTCACCAACAGGCCATCGAGGCCGCGTGATTTCATCTGAGCGGCCACGGTTTTCCGTCTTTTCAGGTAATCTGCGGTCATAAAAAAATCGGGGAGACTTGTGTCTCCCTGATTTTGCTGCATTGAATTTGTTCTGTCTTTTGCCTACGATCCGGCTTCACACTTCCGGCCAAGTTCAGCCAGGAATGATTCGTGGCGTAAGGAAGAACAGCAGTTCCTGTGATTGCACCGTGGTATTGGTGCGCCTGAACAGGTGCCCGATGAGCGGCAAGCTGCCTACGATCGGCGTCTGTGTGATATCGGTCTCTTGTTGGCTGATGATGATGCCGCCGATGACCACCGTTCCGCCATCTGCAACCAGCACTTTGGTCTCTGCTGCTTGGGTGTCCAAGGCCGGAATACCTTGAACGCGGGGAATACCGTTGTCGATCTGGGTGTTTTCCACCAGCACATCCATGAAGACGGTGCCTTCGGCCGTAATTTGCGGCGTCACCTCGAGTTTCAACACGGCGTCGATGTACTGCACGGAGATCGTGTTGTTGATCGTGGTCTGAATTGGAATCTTTGTACCCTGTTTGACGGTGGCCTTCTCGTTGTTCTGGGTGATGACCTTGGGCTTTGAAAGCAATTTGCCCACGCCTTTCGACTCGGCGGCAGAGATGAACAGGTCCACGGCAAAGTTTGGCGAACGTTGAAGGAATGAGAACCCGCTGGTCGGTACGCTCGCAGGGAGGTTCACGTTGAAGGGAATGCCTGGGGATGAGCCGCCGCCCGAGCCGCTGCTCGGCGTGGCTACCAGTGGGGGGGCCGGCAAAGCTGTCCCCGTTTGAATGGGGCTCACACCCACGGCTGGGTTGCCACCGTAGATGGACCGGCCGCTCGTGGTGGTCCCGGCAAAACCCCACTGCACGCCGATGTCCTGCGCAAAGGACCGGGTAGCCGAAATAACTCTCGCTTCAATTTCCACCTGCTGCGATTTGCGATCCAATTGGCGGATCAGGTTATCAATCGTTGGTATGACCGAGGGAATGTCGCGGACAATCAGCTGGTTCGAACGGTCGTCAGCAAGAATGTCTCCGCGGGGTGACAAGAACTTTTTGAGCGTATCTTTCATTGTCGCGGCCTTGGCGTAACTCAAAACGCGAGTCACCGTCACCGGCGCTACTGCTTCTGCCTGGGCCTTCTCGAGATCTCTGATCGTTTCCGCTTCTTTTTTCAGCGTGTCCCGCGTTGCGATGCGCAACACGTTCCCGCTGAACTGCTTGTCCAGGCCATTATTCTGCAGAACGATATCGAGTGCCTGATCCCAAGGCACTTCATCGAGCACGATCGTCAAGGTGCCCTTGACGTTTGGATCGAGCACCACGTTCAATCCGCTGATCTCATGGATCAGTCGAAAGAAGTCTTTCAGATCGACATCCTTCAAATTCACCGAAATCGGCTCACCCGTATAGCGGCCGGGAGTATTGGTTACTAGCGATCCCGTCGACTGTCCTGTGGCCATGGTGGTTGCCGCTGTCGTCGCCTGATTGGCCGCCTGCTGTGCGGCTTGCTGTGTGTCCGGACGAGCCGGCTGCTCTTTCTCGGTCATCCGGGCAAGCACAACCGTTGGTTTGGTCAATTCGCTTGGCAAGGCGAAGCGCGGGGCCACCACATTTGTCGCTTGGCTGGCCCGCCCGTTCACTCGTGGGGCCGCTGCGGTGTACGGAATCTCCTTTTTTGGTTGTTCTTGGGTAGTCGAGTTGGTCTGCGTTGCGGGCACCGTTTGCGGTTGCGCGTCGGTGGCGAAGTACACCACCACCGCTTCGCCTTCGTGCGCGATCTGATAGGGCGCAGCCGCCGTTAAATCGATCACCACCCGAGCTACGTCGGGCTTGAACTGGCCCATCCGTACGCCGCGCACCGGTGCAGACACCCCCGGTATCGAGGTCTTCTGTACGCTCATCTTCGCGCCGTTGAAATCCAGAACCAGTCTCTCCGGGTTCTGCATTCGCGCCGCGTGAACGTCCAGGCGTCCTGCCCCCTCCACGCGAATCGCTGCGCGCTGTGGCTCTTGCATGATGGCCACGCTTGAGATCACCGCGGCAGTCGAGGTCGCGCCAGCGGGCTCCTGTCCGCGTGCCACGGGTGAGCCCCCGCTCACCAGAATGCCCGCGAGTATCAGGCAGCCAATTTGATAGGCCGGCCGGTTCGTCTTCATTGCTGTTCTCCTGCACTGGAGTAAAGTCTCTTGTTCACTTGGCGCTCCACTGGTTTTCCGAATGCATCCTTGCCCAACTCATGGAACGACACACTGTCCATCCCAATCTTTTCTACTTTTCCATCGTAAAGCTGGTCGCCCTCGCGCAAAAAGTAGGTGCGCGACTGCGGGTTGGTAACTACTGCAATCATCCCATTTGGCGAGCGCACGATCCCGTCCAATCGTATCGTTCCCACCTGCAATCCTGCTTTGCCGGGCGGTAAATTGGCTGCGTTTTTGGCTGCGGCATCTTGCCGGCTGGTTAACGACTCGAAGGGATCTCGCCTGGCTACTTTGTCAGTCGATTCCGCCGGCGCTGAAGGCGCCGTGGACTTTGCCGACTTCTTCGCCGTCGACTTCGGGGATGCCGTTTTCGCCGCAGGTTTCGTCGCCGGCGCTGTTTGTGTCTGCGCGTACAAACCGCTTCCGGCGGCTGCCAGCAGACTTCCGAGTACCAGTGTTTTCACTAGACGCATGGCTCGCTCATTCCTGCTCACGGTTTACCCGCTGGCTGAGTAGGATTTGACCCCGGTTTTGCCGCAGCAGCCGCGGCGCTCGGTGCCGTATCAGCCGGCTTTGTGAAATACGTCGTTATGGTAAAGATCCCCGTCACTGTCGTTCCAGGGCGGAGTGGATATTTCCCGCCTTTGGCCGCGGTTGCGTTCGGGTCGTCAAACTGTAGATCCCCTACGTTAATGATTCTCGACAAGCGGCTCAGACGAGAGAAGAAATCCAGGATGTTGAAGTACGGCCCATCGGCCTGCGCTTCAAACGGCATTTCGTAGTGATATTCCTTCGTCTCTATTTTTCCGGCCGTCAGTCGCCGCAATTGCACGTTCGATGCGCTCGCCGCTCCTTGCACCTGGCGGATAAATTCGTCGACTTCCTTATCTTCCGGTACGATGGTCTTCAGCGTATCCAACTGCTTGTTCAACGCATCCATCTGTTGTTTCAATTCTCCGTACCGCTGTTTGTAAACCTGCAGTTGCGTCACTTCCTGATTTAATTTCGTGCGGTCCGTCACGGCTTTGTCATAGTCCGCGCGCGCCTGCGCCACGGGTGAAAACGGCAGATACAACCCAGCGAGCACCAAGATCACGGCGATCGCCAGCGCCAGAAGTCCTTGCATGATTACCGACATGTCTTTGAAAGGATTTGCCATGGCTCCTCGTTATCCTTTCTTCGCCGGTGCCGGGGTGCTCGGCACAGCCTGCGACGGCGCACTGGTGGTCTTGGTCTGTGCCGTTACCGGGGTGTTTGGTGCAATTTCCGCATTGATGGAGAACAGGAAGGTTTGAACCGCTCCGTTCTTGTCATCCTGCTTCGCATCCTTGATTTCGATCTTCTGAAAATAGCCAGAGCGCTTCAGCGCGGTAATAAAATTCGCCACGGAATTTAGCGACGCCGAAGATCCCTCGAGGGTAATCGCCGGGCCTTTCTTGGTCATCGAGGTCAGCCACAAATTCTCCGCTCGGGAGACGGTGTTGGCGACCTCGTCGAGTAATTCCTGGCCGCCCGTGCGATCTCGCTGCAATTGTTCGATCGTACCCACACGTTGTTGCAGAACTTGTTTCTGTTTTTCGAACGCTTCCACTTGCAGCTTGATCTGCTCAAGCTCCGTCTTCTGCGCCGTAAGCGTCTTGATCCGGTTGTTCTCTTCCGCCAACTGGGTCTGCCAGGAATGGTAGAAGTAAAAGAGGAACAGTCCGCCGAGTAGCACGCCCGCCGCGATGAACACGAGCGGCAGCGCTGCCCCCGTATCCGCCGTTCGGCGTGTGGCTTTCGGCCGCGTTTGTCCAAGTAAGTTTATGCGGATCATGGCTAGTCGAAGCTCCTCAGGGCCAGACCTACGGCTACTACCAGTTTTGGTGCCAAATCCCGAATCTGATCTTCGCTATGCTTTGCTGGATTCAGCAACACTTTACGGAACGGGTTTAATTCCTCCACCGGCATGGCGAATTCTTCCCGCAGCAAGTCGACCAATCCCGGCACCCGGGCAGTTCCACCGGCAACCATAATTCTTTGAATATTTTCTCCGCTGGCTGTTGCGCGGAAAAAGTCGAATGTTTTTTGAATTTCTAGGGTCAGAATGTCAGACACGCTGCGCAAGATCTGGCCCTTCTGCTCGTCTGTAACGCTCGGCAGTGTTTCGCCCTTCTTCAAACGCTCCGCGTCGTCAAAGCTCAAGTCCAGTTCTTTCTGCAAAGCGTCGGTGTACTGGTTGCCCCCCACGCTGACGTCGCGCGTAAACAGTGGCACGCCGCCGCGCACGATATTAATATTCATGACGCTTGCGCCGATATTTAGCAGCGCTACGGTCTGCCCGGCATCCGGCTCGTAGTTCACTTCAAAGCAGTTCTGCAGACCAAACGCATCAATGTCCACAACGACTGGCGTCTTTCCGGCCTGCGCCAGCACGTTTGTATGATTCAGAATCTTGTCTTTCTTTACCGCAACCAGCAGCACGTCCATTTGCGAATCCATCGCTTCTAGCAACTGGTAGCTGAGGTTCACGTCGGCAATGTCGAAGGGAATATGTTGGCTGGCTTCGGAAGGAATCCGGTCGTACAACTCTTCTTCCGTCATCAGCGGCAGGGGTACCCGCTTCACAATCACCGAGTGCCCGGATACGGAAGTCGCCACATTCTTGGTCTTTATATTTTCTGTATCGAAAATCTTTGTAATTGCGTTGGCTACCTGCGGGGCATCCATGATCGCGCCGTCCACCACGGTGTCCTGAGCCAGCGGCTCCATGCCGAAACTGACGAGCTCGTAACCTGCCTTCGTCGATTTCAGTTCAACCGCTTTGATTGAGCTCGAACCAATATCCAGCCCTACCAACTGCTTATTCTTCTTTCCCCCAGGTAACCACATATCGCGCCCTCTTTCCCTCTCGGCTGAGTCAAACTAACGACGTCTGGCAACCACCTGACTCATCTTGCGTTCCATCCACCGATCCAGGATTGTCTTCCTTAGTTTCCAACGATTTCCTAATTTGAAAGCAGGTATTTCGCCCTCTGTGATGTACCGGTACAGCGTATCGGGGCTGATGCCCAGATACTGCGAGGCCTGCCGTACATTCATCACTTCGCGCGATTCGCTCAAGAGAAACGCCATCCTGTTCCACAACGCCTATAAGTTGCAAGCGCCCCAGCATCCTCAGTTCGTTCCGCGTTTTACCCCGGGAGTGCCGGCCTTGCAAAAGTTATGTCATCCCCGAACGTGGAGCGTCAAGGATTTCTCTATGGCAGTTGTCCTAAAAATGGCGGTTATCATAGGCAGTTCACCTGGTATCGTAGGCAGTCCACCCAATATCTGGAGTAGCATAGCTCTTAGTACCACTATATCTTGTAGTTTTCCCGGGCAAGACCCCTGTCCCGGCGGACGGTTATCCTTTGTCCCCATCTCGTTCATCTCTTTCCGGTTCCTTCTCGGGGCCCCCGCTCGTTTTTGTATTGCAAAATAGTTTGGATCCCCTTTTGGGGCAGGCGAATGGGTGCTGTGTAGGTAAGGGCGTTCTTCCTGCGTTACGCCTCTTCTCCCCTCTCAGCCCCCGTGCTCTGCTCTCTCTGACTGCTGACTGTCGACGGTTATCGGTCGCCTGCTAAATCCCCAAACTCCTCCACAATCCATCCACCCGGCTTTTGGTCTTCTCGTCCATCAACATCTCATCTGGCCATGGTCTGTTAAATCCCTCCGATTTCCATTTTCGCGTCGCGTCAATCCCCATCTTCGATCCAAAGTCTTGCATTCGCGCGGCGTGATCGAGGGTATCGACCGGTCCTAGCACGAACTGTACATCCCGCTCGGGATCGATCGCACACAGCGCCTTCCACACAACCTCTTTATAGTCGTGCACATTCACATCGTGATCCACCACCACGATCGTTTTGGTGAACATCGCTTGCCCCAACGACCAGATCGCGTTCATCACCTTCCGCGCGTGCCCCGGATACGATTTTCGGATCGCCACAATCATCAAATTGTGTACGATCCCTTCCGCCGGCATCGACACGTCCACAATCTCTGCATGTTGCATCTTCATGAGCGGCAGAAACACCCGCTCGATTGCATGCCCCATGTAAAAATCTTCTTGCGGCGGACGTCCCACGACGGTCGCGAGATAAATGGGATCCTTGCGATGCGTCAGGCACTCCACGTGGAACACGGGATACTCTCCTTCGAGCGAATAGAATCCGGTGTGGTCGCCGAACGGCCCTTCCCTCCGCATCTCGTTCAACTGGACATACCCTTCGAGCACGATCTCCGCGTTCGCGGGCACTTCCAGGTCATTCGTTTCACACTTCACCAACTCCACCGCTTCCTTCTTCAAAAATCCACTGAACATCATTTCGTCCAAATCCGGGGGAATCGGCAAAATTCCCCCGAGCGTCGTGGTCGGATCGGACCCGATTGCCACGCTCACCGGAATTCTTCCTTCCGGATTCGCCAACCTAGCGCGCCGAAAATGTTCCGCTCCGTGCTTCTGAGTCTGCCAATGCATTCCGGTTGTTCGCTCGTCGTAGACTTGCATCCGATACATGCCCACGTTGCGCTTCCCCGTCTCCGGATTCTTCGTGAACACCAGCGGAAAAGTGATGAAGCGTCCACCATCCTGCGGCCAGCATTTCAAGATCGGAAAATCGAACAAGTTTACATCACTTCCTTTGCGCACCACCTCCTTGCACAATCCATCCTTCACGACTTTCGGGAATACCGATCCAAGCTCTGCCAGTTTCGGCAACATCTTCAGTTTGTCGAATAATCCCTGCGGCGTTTGCATATCCAGAAATCCGCGAATCCGCGCCGCCACGTCATCCAGCTTCTCAACGTCAAAGGCCAACTCCATCCGCCGCTCACTGCCAAACGCATTGATCAGCAACGGGTATCGTGAGCCTCGGCATTTCTCAAACAGCAGCGCCACGCCGCCGGGATTTCCTCTGGGCCCCGGTTGCGCCTGGGCGCGCTGCACTACTTCTGCGACTTCGAGCACGGGGTCGATTTCTGCCTTCACCCGTTTCAACTCGCCCTCTTTTTCCAGCCGCTTCACGTACTCCCGCAAATCCCCGTAAGCCACCTGCTGCCCTCCCGGCAAACTCCCGCGAACTCATCCAATCGCTCACACTAACACGCCCGGCAAGCTCGCGCAAAAAAACCCTGCGAACCGGAAGGCTTGCTCAATTTGGAATCCTAGGAATATGGCAAACGGATGGTTGGAACAAGCGAATGCACCAGTTAGGGCCTTCAGAGATCGGCGGGATTGTCTTCCCTTGCCTGCTACTGGTGACCCGCGTCATAGACCGCCTCCGCCCCTCAAGCAAGAATGCCTGTGGATTGCGGGGCAGCAAAGGGGCGCCTTCCTCCGGGCTCAGGCTGCTAAAGGTATCTGTGAAGTTTGCGCAAATCATTTTCGCCAATCTCTTTCGCAAGAAAATGCGGCTTTTCCTGACCGTCGGCTCTTTCGCGGTTGCTTTGTTTCTCTTTGCATTCCTCGGCGTGGTAAAAATGGCCTTCACCTTCGGCGCAGGCGCGGCAGTCGCCGACCGGCTGCTGGTGGTCAATCGGATCTCGGTTTTCAATACCCTTCCACTTTCCTATGAAGAAAAGATACGGCGCATCCCCGGCATTCAATCAATCACCCACGACAACTGGTTCCCCGGCAGTTATCAGGACGGAAAAGATTTTTTCCCGGAGTTCGTCATCGATCCCGAACAGCAGCGCCAAGTCTTTCCGGAGTTCACCGTTCCTGAAAACCAGTGGCAGGCCTTTCTCGAGGATCGTCAAGGCGCCATCGCGGGCGAACGTATCGCAGCTCGGCTCCACTGGAAAATCGGCGATCGAATTCCGATTGTGGAAAGCATGAATGGCACCGGAAGCTGGGAATTCAATCTAGTTGGCATTTACCACGGACGCCGCCCACAAGACGACACCACGCAATTCTGGTTCCGTTGGGATTATTACGAAGAAAAAGTGCCCCAACACATGAAGGGCCAGGTGGGCTGGTACACCCTGCGGCTTGAGGATCTCCACGACGCAGTGCGCGTGTCAAAGGCGATCGACACTGAATTTGCAAACTCCGGTTACGAAACACGAACACAAACCGAATCCGCTTTTGCAGCGGAAATGGTCAAGCAATTCGGGAATATTCAGCTCTTGTTACTTTCTGTTGGCATCGTGGTGTTCTTCACTTTGCTGCTGGTTTCCGGTAACACGTTGGCCATCGCTGTGCGCGAGCGCATTGGGGAGCTCGGGATCTTCAAAGCGATCGGATTCTCCGACTTTTCGATACTCCTGTTTGTGCTCGCCGAATCGCTCATTATCTCGCTGATCGGCGGAATTCTCGGACTGATTCTTGCTGCGGTCGCCGTTCCTGTACTTGCGAAAACACTGGGCAATCTATTGCCCGGCTTGACCCTTTCGCCCTTCATTCTGCTCTACGGTTTGTTGGTGGCCGTCGGGGTTGGAATTGCCGGCGGCTTAATTCCTGGCATCATCGCCATGCGCATGCGGGTGATCCAAGCGCTGCGAAAAGTCTAGATCCTTATTTCGACAACCGGACGTTCGCGGCCTTGATGTACTGGTTGCCAAAGCTCTCGATTACGTATTGCCCTTTTTTCTTATCGAATTTTATCTTCGCGGCTGCCATGATTTGACCGGCGCCCTCGCCTTTGGCATTGAGCTTCAGCTGGATATAGCCAAAGGGATAGTCCGTGCTCCGCCCGTTGTTATACAGCTCATTAAAAGACATAAGTCTCGCCGTAACAATCGTAATGATCGTATCTGTTCCTTGCATGCGCTTCCGCGCTATTGCGATTTGATTTCCCGTTGAACCGACCGGCAGCACGCGGCCCTTATCTTCCTTCTCAAGTGCGCGGCGTAGCGCGTCCGTGCCCTGCGCTTTCACCAATTCCGCAAACTTCTGCACTTCTTCATTCGTGGTGTAGGACGTGATTCGCACATCAAAATTCATGGTTTTGCCCCCCACACTTCCGCCAGTACCCATGGCTACGGCGGAATAAACCTCTGGCAACGGCGCCTGGTCCTGCGCCAGAGCGACCAAAGACAGGGAGAGAAAAATTGCGGCCAAGACACCAATGCGAGTCATTTGCTTTTTCATGCACGATCTCCTCAGAACACGATGCTCTTTGCGGGTAGATGGAATGCCCGTTGCGGAGAAAGTTGCCACACTAGCGCTTTCTTCGCAAGCGAATCATATTCTCTCACCGATCAGCTCGTGTTACTCTCTTTAAGGAGTCACTTTTATTCTCTAAGGTTTTATCCGCAGGTCTCATCCGCGAAACGTCGTATTCATAGAATTTCTTGAATCCTCTATCAAGGATAGTTCGTCTATATCAGTAGCTTTATGAAAGGTGCCTCGTTCCGATGCCTTCGCTCCCTGAAACAACCAAGCACAAGAAGTCCTATTCCACCAAAACGAACCCGATTCGCCAGTCGGGAGAATTTCACACTGCGCCGCGCGTGCTGCTCCTCACTGCAAATTTGGAAATTCGCCAACCATTGCTGCGCACCCTCGGCAAACTCTCTGCAGATACAGTCACTTGTTCCACTCGAGCCCAGGCCGAAGAACTTCTTGCCCAACAGGAATTTGAGCTGGTTTTTTGCGATGAGCACCTTTCCGACGGCTCCTATCGCGACCTGATTCATCTCGATCATTGCGCCGGCAAAGTTCCGCGCATCGTGGTTACCACTCGCACCGGGGAGTGGGATCTCTATTTCAAAGCACTGGGCAATGGCGCGTTTGATATCGCCCGTTCTCCGTGGCACTCGACCGACATCGAGATGATCCTGATCCGCGCCCTCCGCGAACAAGACCAGACTGCTTCTTCCGCCGCAACGGCGTAGAAACAACGGCGCTGGCATGAATTGGGCCGTGGCCGCGAGGTAGATCAGCGTAGAGGGGATCAGTTGCCCTCGCGGTCTTTTGCGGGGTGGCAAGATTGTCGACACGCGCGAGCGCGGGTATTAAGGTCCAAGGAAAGATTTATTGACTGTTTTTGTATCCTGAATGCTGCTGATCGAAGCGCTTTTGGCGGTCCTCGTCGCCCGCCAGCAGGAAGGCCGCATGATAATTGCCGTAGGGAACCACGTGCGCTCCGCCGTCGATCGTGTCCTGCTTCAATCGTTGATGTAACTCCGGCAGTTCTGACCAATGGACGCGAGGATAGTCGTGGTGCTCGAGGTGAAAACCGATATTGAACATGGTGAGGTTGAAAAAGTTCGATACAAATACAGTGCTGTGACTCACCGGCTTTCTGGAAGTTTTTACCACGCATCCCGAATGCTGGACATACATCCCGGAATTCATCACAAAGGCGTTGGCAATCCAGTGCGGAAGCACCCAAAGCCATAGGGCCATCACTGGATTGATCCAAAAAGGAATCGACCAAAGCGCCAGGAAGATGAGGAGTTCACGAAGCGACCTGCGACACAAGTTCTGGCGGGCAGAAAAATCCTTCCAAAGGTTTCGCGAAAGGCGCCACGGCCAGTGGGTGAAGAGGTAGCGTTGAAAGTTTTCAAACTTTCCGTTGGCGTCGTGTTTGGGAAGAGTCCAATCCTCGGCGGTGAGCAGATTGGCGTGGTGAATGGTGACGTGGCAGTACTCCCAAAAGAACGACGGCCACCCTCCAGAGAATGTCCAAAGCCGACCAAACCAGCGATTGACCAACTGCGATGTGAAGATGGGGCGATGGGAATGATTGTGGAAGTTGACCCCGACATCTATTCCGGAGATCCAACCAAGCACCACCGCTGAAGCCAGAACAAAAGCCAAGCGGGACGACGGGCCAGTGATGTGGGCTACTTTGGGATGCAAGTAGAGCCAAAACGCGGAAGCGTATGCACTAAGGCAAATGAAATGGAATAGGATGCAGTGCCAATCCTGGGGATGAGAGAGCAAGCGCCAACGCTTCGACGTCGATGGGGCATTCAGAATGCCCGCACCTCCGCTCATATCAACCTCAGGGCGGCCGCGATCGCAGTAACAGTAACTGCCAGGCTGACCCAGGGTCCCCAAAGCGTGGCCCCCACAATGATCGTGAGGGCAAAAAGCGGAAAGAGCGATCTTCCGAACACCAATCCGATCCGTGATAAAAACACGCGCGGCTCCACCTTGTTGCGCTCTTTCCCACTGAGGCTTAGCTGTGCGCTCTGTCTGGAGCAGCGAAGAACTATCAGTGCCCGGAGTGAACTGATGCCGACGTTTAGAAGCTGTGCCGTCGCCGAGGTGCTTGCAGCATAGCACCGAATTCAGTTTGCCCGGGGTGAAGAAAGAAAAATTGTTACTAACAACAAAGTCTATTCATTCGTGTTAATACGGCCAAAAACGCGGTCCGTTCTAGCCATGTCGCTCCATTATTTCTCCCGTGAAGCCGTGGCGCTCCTAACAAAGCGCACTCGGCGCGACAGAACCGTTGTCAAATGGATGATGGCTTTAGCGGCGCGGACTGGCGAGTTTCTGGTGGTATTTCTGAACTTCAACACCCTCACCTGGCCACACGTATCGCTCGCCGCGCTTCAATTCCCCTCGTAACCTGGCCTGAGGCCGCGGCTCATAGTTTGATGATGTCGACAGAATCGAAAGTCCTGCCCTTCTAGTTCTTGTTCCTGCAAGGGCGGACATTGTTGTTCGTTGCTCGGTGGGATACCGGAGACTGTGCCTGGTTTCTCTGGTTTCGTTGCCTGGGCTATGGTTATCCTAACAACGCTTTGCTTCTGGCGAGCAAAATGAGATGAGTGGAGTTGAAATGGACGACGGCGCCGTGCCGTGGGTGTGAAGCGAAAGGAGCGCGATGAGCAGTCGCAGAGATATCCTGAAATCAGGTGCATTGACTTTACTTCCGCTGGCAATTCCCGGGGCCCACTCGAAA
>DATFZN010000065.1:0-21193 GCA_035314425.1 Candidatus Acidiferrum sp.
GGTTGGCGGAGGGCGGCGGTGCTTGGTCGCTTGTTCGTAACCGTAGCCAATCTCGACCAATAGCTTCTCGGACCATGGTCTGCCCAGGAATTCGATGCCCACCGGGACGCCGAACGTGGCCGTCGGACTTGGGGAAGAAAATCCGCCCGGCACAACGATGGAAGGAAAGCCGGTCACTGATCCAAGTGCGCCGTTGCGCTCCACCTGGCTGTCCCCAATGGGCACCACAAGCCGCTTCTGATGTGGGAACATGATCGCATCGAGTTGCTGGTCAGCCATGATCTTCATGACACGCTGCTGCAACTCGGAGCGCTTCTGAAGACGCAGGCGATAGCTGTCGTCCATCTCGAGGCCTTGTGCTTTCGTGATGTTGTCCCCGATGTTCGGATGAAATTTGCCGGAAGAGATGATCTCCTCGAGCGATTTAACGGGCGTGTTGCCCGCGGCAAGATAAGCGTTGATTGCCGGCTTAAATTCGTACAGATGAACGCTGATATCAGAGGAAAGATTTCCGCTGTCGAGATCTGGGGTGTTCAGCTCGACTACCGTTGCGCCAGACCTCTTCAGATCCTCAACCGCTCGGCTCGCGATACCATTGACCTCATCGTTCGTGGGTGCAATGCCGAAGAAACTGCGTAATACGCCGATGCGCTTGCCCTGCAGACCATTGGCCTTCAGGAATTTCGTGTAGTCCTCCTCGGTATTCCCGACGCTCCATGCCGTCGCCGGATCGTTAGGGTCATAGCCGACGAGCACGTTTAACATCTTCGCCGCGTCCGTAACGGTGCGGGCGAGGGGACCAGCGGCATCCTGGGTGAATGAGACCGGGATAATACCGGCTCGGCTGACGAGACCGAGCGTCGGGCGAATACCCACGATGCTGTTTGCCGACGCTGGTGATCGGATAGAGTTGACGGTGTCGGTGCCAATGCCCGCAATCGCGAAATTGGCAGCCACACCCGCGCCGGTACCACCACTCGACCCGCCAGGCGTGCGGGTTAGGTCATAGGGATTGCGGGTCTGCCCTTCAATCGAGCTAACCGTTTCACCCCAGATCGCGAACTCGTGCAGGTTGACCTTAGCGAGGATGATTGCGCCCGCGCTGCGCAATTTCTGAGTAATTGCCGCATCGGTCGCGGGAGTGTATCCGGCCAGGCTGAGCGAGCCGGCCGTGGTCGGCATGTCATTCGTGTTGACATTGTCTTTCAGCAGCACGGGGATTCCATGGAGCGGGCCGACGAACTTCCCAGTCCTGCGGAAATGTTCATCTAGCGCGGCCGCCTCATCCAAGGCCCGAGGATTGAGAAAGATCACCACATTGAGCTTCGGGCCCGCCTGGTCGCAGGCCCGGATGCGCTCGAGATAAGCCTCTACCAACCTTACCGATGTGAGAGCGCCAGACTTGTACGCCGCGTGCACGTCGCTGATCGTGGCCTCATCGAGAGGAAAGGGTTTAACTGAATTCTGCGCACCAGCGCCGTTCGCCATCAACATGACCGCCCCAAACTTCAAAAGGCACTTGAATTTCATTTGAACTCCCATCGCGGCTAATTTTTAATCCAAACGGGCTCGATACGCTCTGTCTCTTCCTCTTCCCTTATATACGAATCTATGCCAGCCCACGGGTTCTGCCGGCCATTTGATAAGATTTACACGCCATGGGGCCCATCAACAAACTGGTCGTGGTCGGTGCCGGGATTTCAGGCCTGGCTTCTGCATTCCGGCTCGAAGAGTTAGGGATCCGGCCCCTCGTGCTAGAGGCGTCCGACACTCCCGGTGGAATCATCTCGACAGTTCGCAAGAATGGATTTGTGTTTGAGGGCGGACCACAATTTCCCCGGTTCCCCGAACCGGTGTGGCGAATGATTCGATCCTTGCAGCTCGAAAACGAATTTGTCGCTGGAGATGCAAAAGCAAAACGATACATCTTGCGAGACGGCCATTTGCATCTGGCGCCATTCTCTGCCATCGGCCTGCTATCGACCGGACTCGTCAGCGTGCGATCCAAGTACCTCATTTTAAGCGAAGCATTTCGAAGCTCGCGCCCACCGGATGAGGAAGAAACTCTGGCAGAATTTGTCGATCGCAAGTTCGGCCCAGAAGTTCTCGATTATCTGGTGGATCCAGTCATCGCAACCATTTTTTTTGGCGATGCCGGAAAAATGGGGATGGGTAGTGCATTTCCGGCACTAGTCGACTGGGAGCGAACGAGCGGGAGTGTGGCACGAGGTGCAATCCGCGCCTACAGATCGAAACAAAAAGAGCAATCAAAGAATCGCTCGTTCGAGCCATCGTATGCAAACTCGGTGCGGCTCGCTGTCACCGAGGCACTTCCTACGCTTGGTTCGTTTCGTTCGGGAATGGCCACCTTGCCCGAAAAGCTTGCCGATAGAATGAAGGGTAACATTCAGTTTGGCTCGAAAGTAGAAAGCATTCGGGCGATCGAGAATAGGAATGCTAAGCCACAAACCGGATGGTTCCTACGCTTGGGCAACGGCGATGAACTCTTGACCGAGGCACTGGTCCTGGCGATTCCTGCATACGCCGCCGCTTCCTTGCTAGAAAGTTGCTCGCCGAAGCTGGCTTCACTTTTGAACAGAACCGCACATGCAGCCCTAGGAGTAGTATCCTGCGCCTATCGTCGCAGCCAGGTGAGCCACCGACTGAACGGTTTTGGCTTTATGGTTCCTCGGCGCGAAGGTTTGCAAACAATTTGTACCTTCTGGAACTCGTCCTTATTCCGAGAGCATGCCCCGGACGGAATGATATTGATGACCAGTTACGTAAGAGAAAAAAGTGGAGTTCAGATCGCCGACGTCCCCGATGACATCCTTTCCCAAACCGTTCATTCGGAAAACGCAAAACTTCTCGGCATCACTGGCGCGCCTGTTGACCGCGTGGTGTGGAAATATCCACGAGCCTTGCCGCAATACACCATTGGCCATTCGCAAAGAGTGGCGCAGATTCGCGAGGCTCTGGCGGAAGCGCCGGGGCTTTACCTGGCCGGCAATTTTCTTAACGGGCGGTCGATAGGTGATTGCGCGAGAGAAGGGTTTCGCGCAGCCGAGGATGCCCATCGCTATTCGTTGGCTTACGCGTCCAATAACCCGATATGTACAGGAGATCGCTAACTTGCTTCCCTTGCTCATTTGGCTGTCTCTATTCCTTCTGCTGGGCGCTGTGCTCGGGATGATTTATCAAAGGTTGGGGGTCGAACGAGATCTCAAATTGTATCCCCCACCCGGAACGCTCATTCACCTGGGAACCCATCGCTTGCATTTGTTCGATGTGGGAAAGCCAGAGTCGAACAGTCAACCGACAATCCTGCTTGAGGCCGGCCTGATGTCCACAGTGTTGAGTTGGAACGAAGTGCGGGAAGAATTGGCGAAGTCCTATCGAGTCGTGAGCTATGACCGCGCTGGATTAGGCTGGAGCGATGCCGGTCCGAATCCACGGACGATTGATCGGTTGGTCAATGAACTGAACACGTTGCTCGAGCAGGCGGCGATTCCGGGACCATTTGTTTTGGTTGGTCATTCCTTTGGCGGACTTACAATGCCACTGTTCGCCGCGCGATATCCCGAAAGCACTGTCGGAGTGATTCTGGTCGATCCCGTCGCGCCGTCTGAATGGAACCCGCCTGGCGAGCAGGACCGAAAACGTGTCGAAATTGGTTCCAAGGTCTGTCGCCGCGCAGCCTGGCTTGCGCGCATCGGCGTTCTTCGCTTCATCGCATTTCTTTTGACGTCGGGAGCAAAGCGGATAGCAGACTATTTTGTTCGTCTCATCAGTCGCGGTACACCACAGGGTTCCGGCAACGTCTCAAGCCCGTTATTTTGGAATCTGCCCCCGCAGGAAAGAGCGATGACCCGTGTGTTTTGGGTGCAAGAAAAATTTTGCTCCACGATCGCGAGCCAATTGGAACATTTACCCGGCTCTGCGCGACGCGTCGCAGACCTCGGGAACTTTACGGAGAAGCCAGTACTCATCCTCTCCGCCAGTTCAATCCCTGCGAAGCGGCTAGAGGCACACATCGCCATGGCAAACCGTCTCACTCACGGTCGCCACATACTGGCCGACAAGAGCAGCCATTGGATCATGCAGGATCAAACCGAACTCGTCGTCCAGGCAATCCGTGAGGTTGCGCAATACGGCAGAGAAAGAGCCACGGCTGCAGAGGCCAATCCCTCTGCTAGCGTTTGAGGGTGCGACGACTGACCCTCCCTAAGGGAGGAGAAGCACCATTTCCATTGATCAACACGTCCGACTAGAATTCTCGCCTTGCCGCGTCTGCTTCTTCCGCTAACTTTTTCACCGTCTGGAAGAACTCAGCCGTTTGTCCCAGGAACAAGCCATCTGCAATAAATCCCGCGATAGCAGCTTGCGCTCCTGCGAATTTGTCCTCAGTCGGTCGAATGACGGAGCAATGGGGCAGATCCGGGCTTATAAATTCGCACGGGACCGGAAAGATTAGACTCGGTTGGACCAGCGGGTTCAGTGGGCTGAAAAAATTGGGAAAAGTCAGGCCTTGATCAGAAACCGGCGCGATTGGTGCTTGTACGCCGTTACCCGCGAAATCCACCCATTCAAGGAAATGGGCAATTTCATCCCCGCCAATAGCCTGGGTAATTTTCAGAACTTCTAAACTGCTCGCCTTCCGGCCCAGCGCCTGGTACAGACTCGCTCCGCCTTGTTCAATCATGCCGAAGTGGAAAGCTGCTGTGTTGGCAATGACCTGGATGTGATTGATATTCTCGAAATCGGAATCGGTGATGGGGATGGCTGTCCGGTTGGAGATGGTGACAGCTTGCGGAAACATGGCGCCAAAGTCAGGGTTTGTCGTGCTTCGATAACGGACAAACCAACTGGTGTCGACGTTCAGATGCATGAGGTTGGTAAGACGAAGAATATCCTTGGCCCCTGTTGCTTGGCTGCCCGTCAGTGTCCTGAATTTATCCAGGTCAACAGGTTCCGCGTCTTTTGCTACCAGGTAGGCGTTGAGAAACGCTGCATGACTGACTTCATCAAGAGTGTTGCTAGTGATGTACTGTGGGCCGTCGGAATCAAGATTCGAGAGAGCGATCTGATACCCGTTCAGTGTTTGGTTGGGGTCGACCTCAATAGGTTGACCGGAACTTAGACCGCCGAGCTCGGCGTATTGTGTCCAAAGGTCGCTTTCAATGAGTTCCGCGACGGCTAGAAAACGCAGGATGGCGACATCACCTCTCGTGAGGCGGGTCTCATCGCCAAATGCGCGAGCCGCTCCCCCGATTAATCCTGCACCAATGGCAACTGCACCTCCCACCATGGCACCGTTTTGAAACAGTGACCTACGGTTGATTGTGCGACGAACCAAACTTTTTGTGTTTTCCATAATTGTCCTTTCCTTTCTTTTTCGAAGAACCTGCTGCGAGTCATTACCGTAAGCGCATCCCGATTGGGGCTTGCCACCAACGAGTCAAATGATTGTCCTCGGCGTGTCAGATTTTTGACTGTCATCGGAGCGCAATGCCTGAAGGGCTTTGGTTGTGGGGTCGCCGCGAAGATGAGTTTTCGCATCAAAGGAAAAATGGGAGGGCGCGTTCTTCGGTCCACTTTTCTTGCTATTCACGATTTGCATTGGTGGGGAAGCTTTGCGCCAAGGCAGACGTAACGTGGTTCAATCAATTCGGGTGCTATAAGAAATTGAACTCATCCGAGCACGCCCTACTGCTGTGACACCGGGGAATTCTAAACCCTCAACGAGGTACACAATGCTAAGTCACCGGCAATCACGACTCCATCTAAAGAGTGTTCTAGTAACGACGCTCTTATTCTTTTCCCCAGCCGTCGGGCGAGCTCAAACTGTCACGACACTGTCTGGGGCGGATTCTTCTGCGGATGTGAAGACACTCACGACAGTTGTGCTGCAACTGCAGTCCGAGCTCCAAGCGCTGAATTCCCAAGTAACCGAGTTGCGCACTGCTCAGGAACACGCATTGCTCGAATCAGAAGAACTTCGTGCCGAACTGAATCGGACCAGAGAGGAAATAGCGCTCGGAAAGAACGGCGGCTACGAAGCCCGTCCCGTGACTGGCACCTCAGAAGCTTCCGTTCAGGCGCAGCAAGGGCAAGGGGTGGACACAACTTTGCATAGCCGAGTTTCTAAGCTCGAAGACGATCAAGACTTGATGAACGACAAAATCCTCGAGCAGAGCCAGACAAAAGTAGAGAGCGGTTCGAAGTATCGTGTCCGCCTCTCGGGAATCGTGCTTCTGAACACAGAGATCACCCGTGGGTCCGTTGATAACCTCGACTTTCCACAACTGGCAACTGCGCCCGAAACGCCCGGAACTTCGGGAGCGTTTTCAGGATCGCTGCGTCAATCGCAAATCGGCATCGAAGCTTTTGGTCCGGACATTGCCGGCGCACGCACTAGCGCGAACGTGAAATTTGATTTCGCCGGAGGATTTCCTGAACTTCCGAACGGCGTGGCGTTCGGCATAATGAGATTGCGCACCGGCACAATTCGTTTTGATTGGGAACATACCTCGATTGTAGCCGGACAGGACTCGCTATTTTTTGCGCCACTCGCTCCAACAACCTTGACCTCGCTTGCGATTCCTGCGCTTTCCTACACGGGAAATCTGTGGAGCTGGACACCCCAAATTCGCGTCGAGCATCGTATTGTCCTGTCTGACAAATCACACCTATTGCTGCAAGCGGGAATTCTGGATTCTTTGACCGGGGAAGTCCCCGAATATGCCTATCGCTATCCGAGTACCGGCGAACAGAGTGGACAGCCAGCCTACGCTACACGGATTGCCTGGAGCCATCAGGCGTTTGGCAAAGACCTGACACTTGGATTGGGCGGCTATTATGGACGACAAAATTGGGGTTACGGGAGAAATATAAATGGTTGGGCGGTCACTTCCGACTTCACGATTCCACTCGGAGGCGATTTGGGGCTGAGCGGCGAGTTCTATCGTGGGCAGAGTCTGGGCGGGTTGGGTGGAGCAGTGGGCCAGAGTGTTCTGCCTACAGGGCCGATCAACAATCCCAGCACGGCGATTCGCGGCCTGGATTCGATGGGGGGCTGGGTACAACTGAAGTTCAAGCCTAAGTCGAACTTTGAAGTTAACCTTGCTTACGGTCAAGACAACCCCTTCGCAAGCGAACTTCGCGCATTCCCCGCCAGCTCGTACTATTATGGCTATTCGATTTCACGAAACCTCAGCCCCTTCGTGAACTTTATTTATCGGGCGCGTTCCGATGTGCTCTTTTCACTTGAGTACCGGCGGCTGCAAACGTACCCGCTCGACAGCAACCCCGAGCTAGCCAACCAGATCACTATCAGTCTGGGATATTTGTTTTGATGTTTGCCATAGAATGAGACGAATTTTCAAAATACTAACTTGCGTGGGCCTCCTGACAGCCGGGATGCTTACGGCACCGTGCCGCGCGCAAGAATCTTCCGTGTCCCTGAATGTGGTGATTTTGTGGGCCGGACCAACCAATGCCAAGACGCCCGCCAGCGGGACTTCACCTCCAGATGCTTCCAACGTCGCCGTGTGGCTCACTCCTCTTGACCAAAACGATACCAATCCTCTTCGCCGTGCTCTTGCTGATAAACCCCCTCAACTGGTTCAACGGCATAAAAGATTCGAGCCGCATGTTCTGATCGTGCCTGTGGGAACAAGAGTTGAATTCCCGAACAAAGATCCTTTCTTCCATAATATTTTCTCTCTTTTCAATGGAAAGCGATTCGATCTCGGGCTTTATGAAGCGGGCACAACACGTTCGATTCTGTTCGATCGACCGGGCGTAAGCTTTCTGTTTTGCAATATTCATGCCGAAATGAGCGCGGTTGTCGTGTCCGTGGATACCCCCTATTTTGGGCTCTCGGATCGATCTGGAAATATAAATATCGGAAACTTGCCCGACGGGCGCTACCGGATGAATGTCTGGTTTGAACGAGCCTCGCCTGATTCCCTCAAAAAATTAAGCCGGATTGTGATGATCCCTGACTCCGGGCGAAGCTTGGGCACGATCCGAATTGAAGAGAACCCCAATTTCACGTTGGCCCACAAAAACAAATATGGTCTCGATTACGTCCCGCCACCTACCTCCGACTATGATCACCCCTGAACGGAGAGTAGGCATCCCCGCCGAATAGTACGCGGAAAATCAAGGATTTTACGCATCGTTTACAATTCCCGGACAACCCGCTGACACGCCGCGTTACCAAGTTCACTACCTTCCTAACTACGCCGTGCACTAAACAGTAGTACTCGACCGAGCCTCCACCGTTCGACGACTCTCCCGAGGCGTCGACGATCGAGGCGGATCGATAGAAAAGGAGCTTCAAATGCTAGGCAATATGCGCGCGTTGCCCTCAATTCTGGTTTTGCTCTTAGCCATTTCGGCAGCCGGTTCTCAAGCCGTCGCTGGAGATGATGATTCTGTTCTGAAAAATCTGCATACGGTAAGCACCATCGCGTCCACGGTCCCTGCAAACGGGGATGTAAATCCGTATGGAGTCGCAGAAGTTCCACGCACGGTGGGAAAGCTGACCCAAGGACATATTTTGGTCAGCAATTTTAACAATTTCCATAATGCACAGGGCACGGGTACCACCATAGTTGACGTGGCGCCTGATGGTGCCGTCAGTCTCTTTGCCCAAATCAATGCGGCTACTCTCCCTGGCTACTGCCCAGGTGGGGTTGGGTTGACGACCGCGCTTGTGGTACTGCGCTCTGGCTGGGTCGTTGTGGGAAGCTTGCCGACCTCAGACGGCACAGCTGCCACCGCGCAAGCCGGCTGTTTGATCGTTCTCGACAACTCCGGCAATCCGGTGGAGACATTTTTTGGCTCACTCATCAGTGGCCCCTGGGACATGGCCGCCCTCGACGGCGGCGACAAAGCCTGGCTATTTGTTACCAATGTTTTGAACGGAACGGTAGCGGCCAATGGTTCGGTTGTAAATCGGGGAACGGTAGTCAGAATTAACCTAGGAGTTTCGGGTACCACCATGCCCTGGATTGAGTCCATGACGGTCATCGGCTCCGGTTTCGCCGAGCGCACCGACCCCGCAGCTCTGGTGATTGGGCCGACAGGAGTTGGTCTGAGCCCGACAAGCTGCAGCCCCTCAGATCAGGATGATTGCCGAACCCTGTGGGGTCGAGAAGGAGAACCGGTGTTGTATGTTGCCGATAGCTTGAACAACCGGATTACCGCTATCCCTTGCGCCATCACACGCGATCATTCAGATGGCAACGGTACCACACTGACGAGCGGCGGAAGCCTGAATGGCCCGCTAGGGCTCATCGTGACAGAAGGTGGCCACATCCTCACCGTCAACAGCGGAGATGGGTATATCACGGAGATCACCCCACAAGGAAATCAGATCGCCAGGGCACAACTTGACAATTCCGGTTCACCGGCCGGTGCCGGCGCGCTTTTCGGCCTCATCTATGAGCCCAGTCGTGGGGTGATCTTTGTTGACGACGCCACGAACACGTTGAACCTGTTTCACTAGTCATGGTGCATCTTCAGAATGCCCTGCTGCGGGCAAAGGAATCCGGCTTGCCGCAGCAGGGCGGTTGTATAATCGAGGTGCCCCCTCGGGAGGCCTCGCGCAGCCGGACATCACTTGTGCAAAGGATTCCTGTGGATACCGTTCTCGTCGTAGAAGACAGCAGGCCAATGCAGCGCACACTCCAGCGCCTGTTCGAAGCCGACGGCCTGCGAGTACAGATTGCTTCAGATGGCGTAGCTGGACTTGAGAGCTTTCGAAAGCAAATTCCGAGCGTTGTGGTATTGGATTTGAAATTGCCGCGATTGCCTGGAAAAGAAGTTTGCCGCGCGTTCAAAGCTCATGCCGCTTCTGTTCCGGTGGTGGTCTTGAGCGCGAATAACGAAGTAGAAGACAAGGTCCTACTGCTCGAACTTGGCGCCGACGATTACGTTACGAAACCATTCAGCCCCAAAGAATTACTCGCACGCGTGCGGCGGGCCATGCGACGAAGCGGTCAACCGAGCGAGTCCACCGCTCCGGCAAGTACCGGCACCCAACATGATATCCTGGCATTTGACGAAGTCCGTGTGGACTTTACCAGTATGGTGGCCGCGCGCGGGAACAATTCCCTGAGCTTTACTGCGCAGGAATTCAAGCTTTTGAAGTATTTTGCAAATTCTCCCTCTCGGGTGATTTCTAGGGAAGAATTGTTGAATGAGGTGTGGGGATATGAGAACTACCCCACGACCCGCACCGTTGATAACCACGTTCTTCGGCTGCGCCAAAAACTTGAACCAGATCCGGCCAATCCGCGATACTTTCTCACCATGCACGGTTCCGGATATAAATTCATGCCCGGCGAATCTGCCGCTTCGGGAAAATAACCCCATCTGCCAGGAGATTCATGGCACGACTGCGACTCCGCACACAGCTTCTAGTTGCCACACTTCTGATCATTTCCGCACTGCTGGGAGCATTGCTGCTCATCGTCCGCCATACGGTTCGCATAGAAATTGCCGATGGAGTACGGCAAAGCACCGAGGCTTCCCTGCACGCGTTTGAAAACGTACAACAAGAGCGCGAACTGCAACTCTCCCGGACTGCCGCATTGCTCGCTGAATTGCCACCGCTGAAGGCGATTATGCAGGTGGGGCATGAGGGCACCATCCAAGATGCTTCCGAACCCTTCTGGAAATTGGCCGGTAGCCAGCTTTTTGTGCTCGGGGGCACGGACGGCCAGGTCTATGGGTTTCATGCCTCCAAGCCGGGATGGGACGGACGCCTGGCCGAAGCAGCCCTCAAAAGATCGCTTGAGCAAGGCGAAGATTCCGCGTGGTGGTACGGCAATAACCAACTTTATCGAGTATTTCTACACACCATTGTCGCGGGAAGCCAAGAAAACGAGCGGCAAGTCGGCATTATCGCGGTGGGCTATCAGATCGATTCCGCCGTGGCGGCACAACTTGCGTTGGCTGCTGGCAGTCAGATCGCCCTCGCCACCAGCGACAAAATTATCGCGTCCACGCTCTCTGGCCCGGAGGAACTAGAACTCCAGAATGAGATACGCAGCGGCTGGGATGTGGTCGGTGGGTCGCGCGAAATCGCGCTCGGCGCTGATCCCTATCAGGCGGCCATTGTTCTGCTGCACCACGGCGGCCCCGCAAACGTGAAATGCTACGTGCTGATGTCCCTCGAACCAGCCAACGCTTTTCTGCGGCGGCTCAACAGTACGATTCTGATTCTGGGAATTTCCGCGTTTGTGATTGCGGGCTTATTTCTCAGTTTTGTTTCAAAAACCATAACTCATCCCCTGGACGAATTGGTTGCCGGCGTCCGAGCCCTCGCCAAGGGCGATTACGCCTACGCCATCAATCCTCGCGGCAGCAGTGAAGTAGCGGAACTTGGTGAATCTTTTTCCAAAATGCGCGGAGAACTGCTGATTTCTGAACAGCGGCGATTTGCCGCCGAACGGATCGCGGCATTCGGCCGGGCCGCCAGTTCTATCTCCCATGATCTGCGCCACTATCTCGCCGCCGTTGTGGCCAACGCAGAATTTCTCTACGAAGCCGAAAAACTCAAACTGAACCGTGACGAGATTTACGGGGAAATCAAAACCGCGTCGGAGCAGATGACTGACCTTTTGGATTCTCTTCGGGAATTGTCACGAGCCGAAGGGTCGATGTCTCCGAAGCCCGCGGCAATCGATCAGATCATCCGCCACGCAGTGGATGCCGTCCGCGCGCGGGCGGAAATGAGAATTCGTTCCATCAATATCCGCACTTCCGGAGACATGACCGGAACGTTCGATCCGCAAAAAATCGAACGGGCCTTTTTTAATCTCGTGCTGAATGCCTGCGAGGCTTCTGTGCAATCACAAAGCGAAATCGAGATTGCAGTACGGTCGTTTCCCGAAGTTTTTGAGATTCGCGTAATCGATCATGGCCCCGGGATACCCCCCGCGATCCTGAAAACGTTGTTCGATCCGTTCATCAGCTACGGAAAAGCCAACGGGACAGGCCTTGGGCTCGCCATCGTAAATAAAGTGATTCATGACCATGGCGGATCGGTAACCGTCGAAGAGACTTCGCCGGCCGGAACAACCTTTCTTGTCAGGATGCCGCGCGCGGCTGGCGTTTTGGGCAAAGCGCCCATGGGAGTTATCTCCTAAATCGTGCGTTTCGGATGTGGCAGGAAACTCGCCTAACCTCTCCTAATAAACTGGCCTGAGATTGCAAGCAACTTTATGACCTTTTGGCGACAATCGTTTTGCCTGGCCGCGACAACTCTCTTTGTGCTCTAGGACACACTCCGGACTGAAACGGAACCAGCTCGAGCAGGTTCGAGCGGAAATCCGATTCAGAAAAGGGAGAACACAATGCGTTCACAAGGGTTGGCAAAGGTTACAGGAGTTCTTTTTGTTTGTCTCGCCGTGTGCGCCACGGCATCCGCTCAGTACGGCGGTGGCGGAATGGGTGGAACTGCAGCGGGAACAGGTGGCAGCAGCAATCCCAACAGTACGGGCTCGTATAGTTCCGGGTCCGGGAAGGCCATCGGGATCGGAGTTGGAGCCGCCGCGGGCGCAGCAGTGGGCATCGCGTTGCTTGTCCATCACCACCACGCCGCAGCCAGTAAGGAAGCGTCGGTAGTCGGCTGCACCCAGTCGATGATGGATGGACTCACCTTAAAGAATGAAAAGGACGATCTAACCTATACGATCGTTTCCAGCGGCAAGAACGTGCCTGCTGGCGAGCGAGTGGAACTTAAGGGTGTCGTGTCCGACGACAAATCCGGCATACACGCGTTTCGAGTTCATAGCCTGGTGAACAATTACGGGGCGTGTGGAGCAAGTTCCGCTATGACCGGACAACCAGCGGAGCAAAAGGAAACGGTCGCAACAAAGACAAACTAAGGAGGCTCGGAGAGCTCTGACAGAAAAGAACGGCAGGGAGAAAATCCCTGCCGTTCTTTTCGTTCCGAGCATTTTGAACGGGTACCTGTGTTACTCCACTGATCCGTCGTTTTCGGCTGCGATGGGAGTTAGAGTGCCGAGAAGCCCGTGTGACTCACTGTCGGGCCCGGCGGTGAAATACAGTGTTGTGGACGGGCCTGCGGTGGCCCCGTTGCCGAATGTAAGCGACCAAAGCCCATCGATTGTCAGTAGTGAATCATCAGGATTTTTCACGAAGCCGATAAACTTGTAAGTAAAGCCATTAAACGCCGCAATCCAACCGCTTTTGAAATTTCCTACCAGAATCGTATTGCTGAATACGCCAAAATCCCGGGGCGTCCAGACGACTCCCCAAGGAGAGTTGAGCCAGGAACCATGCTCAAGATGGCCGATGTGCTTGCCCGAGGGCGTAAAGATTTCAACGTAACCATTGCCGTCGCCACCCACGTCATCGTGCCGCGTAGCGTCCTGCCTGGCATAGGTCACAAACAAACTCCCGCCAACGTTTTGAATATTGAATGGCGCAAAACCAGGAGGGATGCGCTGGCCAGCTCGACCGTCGTCACCATCATGGTCGCCGTCGGCACCTGGATCAAACGCTTCATCCGGTAGCTTCGCCAGGTTGAAATTGGTGTCGTAGACTTCCACGCGGCCGGCACGGAAATTTGTAACGTACAGGAATTTCTGCCCGTTCAGATCTGCTGTGGTTAAGCCCTTGTAGACTGCACCGTTCGGCGAACCGTTATCGTTGTTATCGACGACCAGGAAAGCCGAAGGCCCTCCGTTCCAGGCAGAGATCGTGCCATCTTCGGTAGCAAAAATAAAGACGGCTGGTTTTCCATTTGGCAGAGGGAGTACGAATTCTGTGCTGCCATTAAAGGCAATGCCTGTTGGTGAAGAAACGAAGCCCGCGGGTGCGTTTTTGGGCGGTGGAATGGTAACGATTCCATTGCCGTTGATGGGAATCACTTGACCGGTACCGTTATAGAGGGTGGAATCACCAGAGTTATTGTCGGAAACCCACCATGGTCCGCCGGAACTGCGGCTGAGTCCCCAGGGATTGATCAGATTGGGATCGTGTACCGGCGCTGCCCCCACAATGTCGGATACAAGATTCGTTTGGGTATAGTGCTGCGCAAGGGTTCTACTGGGATAGAGTAGAAACGATAACGCCAGCACGAGTACTAACTTTATACAATTCGTTACGACCTTCATGACTGTTTTCCTCCAATTAGAATTTGCTGCAACACGAAATTTGTCCGGCCAAACCGCAAACGTTCGTTCGGACTTCTGCCATTGCCGCGATTGAGGCGGGCCAGGAATCATTTCTTTGCGTTGCAAACCAACGGCTTCGCTTGAGCGAGAATGCGGCTTCGCTTCCGTGGGACGGTCGACTGTTTCACGCTCAAGCAAAAGCCATAGCGATAATTGGGGCTTGTGCGAGGCCATGCCAGCACGGAGTTGTAATTTTTTATGCGTAGCGGGAGCGGGAAACTTTTGCAAATACTTTACGGGAATTGGGTTGAACAATAGTTTTGGAAATCGTGGTTCTCGTTCTCTGTTATCAAACGCCTTCGCGCGAGGCGGCACTCAAAATCGAAATCTAGCAACGCAGGTGTTAACTCGGAGCGAAGGCCCGCAGAACAACAATCAGTAGCCTTCAGTTCGGGCCCCTTGCGGTGGTTACCCAGAACGAGACTACTCCTTCCTCAAGGGCAACGGCGGTTTGTGCTGGCTGGCGGACGGGAGGCGCCTCTGCTACCTCTGCCATATTGCTCCAATATTAAAACCAGAACTTAATGCCCGAACAGGCATCTAAGTGTGGTAGTCTAGCGCGCCTCAGAGCAATTTGTTGCGAAGACGTTTCTTATGATTTCGTCAACACTCACCTGTGAGCCAGCATCTGTTCCGAGGAATAGAGAACGTTCTTTGGCGGCAATTTTTGCTGCCTTACTTTGCAACTTGGTTTGGTCCACTGCCGCCGCTGCGCAGTCGCCGAATCAAATTCCTGATATTTTCAAGCCAGTTTCGACACCGGCGGATTCGATTCAACGGTTATCGCTGTTCGTTTTGGTCATCACTGGATTGATTTTCGTCCTGGTGTTTTCCCTTCTGGTTTATGCATTGGTGAAGTTTCGCCAGCGCGGAAACAAAGACGAATCGGAACCGCCTCAGGTGTATGGAAGCAACCAGATGGAATTGGCATGGACGGTTGTGCCGGTTCTAATTGTGCTGGTGCTGTTCTTTGCCACGGCGCGCGTCATCCAATCTGTGCAAGAAGCGACTCCGCCAGCAGGTGCGATTGAGGTTACCGCGATCGGCCATCAGTTCTGGTGGGAGTTTCGCTATCCTGCACTGGGAATTGTGACGGCCAATGAGTTGCACGTTCCCGTTAGCGACCCAGCGCATCCGACCCCGACGTTTGTAAAACTACTCTCTGCAGATACCGACCATAGTTTTTGGGTTCCGCAGCTGGCGGGAAAGACGGACCTTATCCCGAACCGTGAGAATTCGATGTGGATCGAACCGCATGAAGCCGGGATGTATGTGGGGCAGTGCGCGCAGTACTGCGGCACACAGCACGCGAAAATGTTGCTGCGGGTGTATGCCGATAGCCCGGAGCAATTCCGCAACTGGGTCGCCGCAGAGAAGGATGCTGCGGCGCCGGGTGAGGCTGTTGCCGCCGGGCGAAAGATTTTTGAGCAAACAGCGTGCATCAATTGCCATGCCATTTCCGGGACGGTTGCCAATGGGCGATTTGGCCCGGATTTAACACATCTGATGAGCCGCGAAACACTTGCCGCTGGAGCGGCGCTGAACTCGCATGACAATCTCAAACTTTGGATTCACGATCCGGAAGCAATCAAACCGGGCAGCCTAATGCCGGCGATGAATTTGAACGACCAAGACTTGGAAGCGGTGGTCTTGTATCTGGAATCCCTGCGATGAAAGCGAGGGCTCGGGTCCATGTCGTCTGAATCGATTGCCTTGACAGGAATACAAGAACCATCCCACGCGTTCAGCGACGTCTTATATTCCTGGGTGACGACGGTTGACCATAAGCGATTGGGAATTCTCTACATTTTGTATGCGATTTTGTTTCTGGTAATTGGCGGAATCGAAGCGACGATTATGCGCATTCAGTTGATCGTTCCGCACAATCATTTTGTTTCTCCGCAGACCTTCAATCAGATGTTTACCATGCACGGCACAACCATGATTTTCTTTGTGGCCATGCCGGTCATGTTTGGCTTCGGAAATTATCTGATTCCCTTGATGATTGGCGCGCGCGATATGGCCTTTCCGCGACTGAATGCCTTCAGTTTCTGGCTGACCGCCTTCGGCGGGATCTTGCTCTATTTCAGTTTTGTTGGGGGTTACGGGATTTACGGCGTAGGCGCAGCACCCGATGTCGGCTGGTTTGCCTATGCACCGCTCACGTCAAAAACTTTCTCATTGGGACACAGCACGGATTTTTGGACCTTGAGTTTGCTGGTTTCGGGAATGGGAAGCATTGGAGCCGCGGTGAATTTTGTGGCGACGATTGCCTGCATGCGGTGCCCGGGGATGACCCTCGGTAAAATGCCCCTGCTCGTGTGGTTGAATCTGGTGATGGGAGCCATGGTTCTGCTGGTGATTTCGCCGCTGACCGCGGCGCAAATCATGCTTTGTCTGGACAGATTCCTGGGCGGGCATTTCTTTGACACGCAGGCCGGTGGCTCAGCCGTTCTGTGGATGCACTTCTTCTGGATCTTCGGACATCCCGAAGTGTATGTGCTGGTAATTCCTGCGTTCGCGTTTATTTCCGAAATCATTCCGGTGTTTTCGCGCAAACCCATTTTTGGTTACCCCGTAATGGTTGCGGCGACCGTGGGTATTGGGTTTGTGAGCTTTGGTGTGTGGGCCCATCACATGTTTACTGTCGGGATGAATTCCTATGCCAACAGCTTTTTCACGATTACGACGATGGTGGTTGGGGTGCCGACCGGAATCAAGATATTCAATTGGCTGGGCACCATGTGGGGCGGCACGTTGCAATTCAAGACGCCAATGCTTTTTTGTGTTGGTTTTCTTTTCCAGTTCTTGATCGCAGGATTAACGGGAATCATGTTAGCAGCGGCGCCATTTAACTGGCAATTGAGCGCCTCTTATTTTGTGGTGGCTCACTTCCACTATGTAATCGTGGGCGGGATTCTATTTGCCCTTTTTGGCGCGTTCTATTATTGGTTTCCAAAAATGAGTGGGCGAATGTATAAGGAAGCCCTCGGGAAGGTGCACTTCTGGCTGTTCGTCATCGGGTTTCATCTAACGTTTGATTTCATGCATATTCCTGGAATCTTGGGGATGCCACGCCGGATCTATACCTACGAACCAGGCAGAGGATGGGACATTTGGAATTTTATTGTGACGATTGGGGTGTTCTTCCAGATCATTGGGACGTTGGTTTTTGTGGGCAATCTTGTCTATTCCATGTTCAAGGGCAGCTTAGCGGGCAATGATCCGTGGGATGCGTGGACACTCGAGTGGTCAACCTCGTCGCCACCACCAGAATATAACTTTGCAACAATTCCGACGGTCCTCAGCAGGAGGCCGTTGTGGGATATAAAGCACCCCGAAGATCCGGATTGGAATTACGAATGATACGAGTTGGTCGGAAGGAGAATTGGGATTGAGCAGCAACGTCATTGCGCGGCCTGCGGTTGAACCCGAGTGGTCCTTGCCCTACAAAGGGCATGTGGGGATGCTTTGCCTGATCGCGGCGGAATCGGCGATTTTTACAATCTTTGTGGTGGCCTACATTTTTTATATAGGCAAAAGCCTGTCTGGGCCGATGCCGAAAGATGTATTGGACCTACCGATTTTTGCCACAGTTTGCCTGCTTTCAAGCAGTCTAACAATCCACGGAGCAATCGTAGCCTTGCGCAAGTCGCAGATGAATGGATTTCGGTTGTGGTGGTTTCTGACGCTTGCGCTTGGTGCAATTTTCCTGATCAGTACCGGGCACGAGTGGCACCACCTGATTTATGAAAAGGGCTTGACGATCAGCACAAATCTTTTTGGTACGACCTATTATTCGCTGGTTGGTTTGCACGCGTTTCACGTTTGTGTTGGGTTGATTGGCTTGCTCACTATTTTGTTGCTGGCCCTGGCAGGTAAAGTGCGACAAGAGCATTCCAAGAATGTGGATACGTTCATTTTGTATTGGCATTTCGTCGATGTGGTTTGGATCGTGGTATTCAGCGTGGTTTATGTCATCGGGCGTTAGAGCAAGTCAGACAGGGGAGTAAATCGTTCGGGCCCGAGAACGAGCAAGAGCGACTGTGCCATTGATTTTCGGGGTGGAGCAAAAAGAAAATGGCTTCAGCAAATTCATCGAGCGATCCAAACAAGGAGTTGCTGGCGGCCGTGCGTCTGCCCGCGCCTACCGCGTGGCCGATTACTCTGGCGTTTGGCGTAACGTTGCTCTTCACTGGTCTCATTACCAGCGTATCAATCCTAATTCTTGGCGCAATCCTCGTGGTGATCGGGTGTGTAGGCTGGTTTCTCGATGTTTTTCCTCATGAAAAGCACGTAGAAGTCGCTGTGGCGGATGAGACCCGAGAGATAACCACGACACGCCGGGAAGTGGCACGACTCAATATTGCCCCTGAGCTGCCTCGCGCATTGCTTCCCCTTGAAACGTATCCCGTTTCTGCGGGAATAAAAGGCGGCCTTGCGGGAAGCGTGGCCATGGCCGCAATGGCTTGCCTGTACGGACTTTTGAAGCAAGGAAGTATCTGGTATCCCATCAATCTGCTTGCTGCTACGGCTTATTCGCAATCGATGCAGTTCGGGCCTGATACCCTGAAGGCCTTCCATCTGGACAGTTTTCTGATTGCCACGTTTATTCACCTAATGACTTCGGTTCTCGTTGGGCTACTTTACGGCGCGATGCTCCCCATGATTCCGCGCAGACCGATTCTGCTTGGTGGACTGGTCGCCCCGATTCTCTGGTCGGGACTGCTGCGCAGCATGCTCGATTTGATCAACCCGCTTTTGAGCAAGTATGTGAATTGGTGGTGGTTCATGGCGTCCCAGTTTGCCTTCGGAATTGTTGCGGGACTTATTGTTGTCCGCCAGCAACGCGTTCCGGTCAAACAGATCATTCCTTTTTCTGTGCGCGCGGGGATCGAAACGCCCGGGGTGATGGCGCAGAGAAAACACGAGGACCGGAAACCATGAGGAAATGGTACAGGGTCGGGGTGTTGCTCGAGATTGCTCTTTTCGTTTCGGCGGGTTGCGGCACTTTGCCGGGACGGCCGACGGCCGGTGACATTCCGATCGACCCGGACAATGTAAAGGATTTTAATCTTTTGTTTTCGAAGAATTGCTCCGGCTGCCATGGCGCACACGGCCAAGGCGGCGCTGCGTTATCAATCACAGACCCCGTTTATCTCGCGATTGCGGACGACAACGTTTTGCGCAAGGTGATCACAAACGGAATTGCTGGAACGTCGATGCCCGCATTTGCCAAAAACGCTGGCGGGATGCTCACTGACGATCAGGTGGAGGTTATCGTGCATGGCCTGCGAGAGCATTACGGAAAGCCTGACGTTCTTGCGGGAGTGAGTGCTCCGCCCTATGCATCCGCGGAGCCAGGTGACGCTCGGCACGGCGCGAGCGTCTACGATTCCTTTTGCGCTTCGTGTCATGGGGTTGCTGGCAAAGGCGGGAAGGCAAGTTCGATTGTGGATGGATCCTTTCTCGCCTTGCTGACGGATCAGGAGTTGCGGACTCTAGTGATTGTGGGAAGACCGGATTTTGGCGCTCCGGATTGGCGGAACAATATTCCTGGCAAACCGATGAGCGCGCAGGACGTTTCCGATGTGGTTGCGTGGCTTTCCGCACAGCGCCCCGTATCTTTTGTTCGCCCCTCTTCGAACACAGCTAAAACCTCGGGAGAAGCACCATGACGTTGCCAGACAACCTTTCGCGACGCGCGATGCTGATGAAATTGGGAATATTTTTCAACGCGATTGTTGGCGGACTACTGGCGATTCCCATTGTCGGCTATCTGCTTTCTCCGCTGACTCGGATGAGGAAAATAAGTTACGAGAGTTGGCTCCCACTCGGTTCACTCGAGCAATATCCACCGGGGCAGACGCGCTTGGCTACGTTTCGCAATCCGGATGTAGGACCAGCCGATGGAAAAACCGCAGAGAGTCCCTGCTGGGTACGCCGGATTGATTCGCAAACGTTTCAGGTCTTTGCCATCAATTGTGCGCACCTGGGGTGCCCAGTGAGATGGTTTCCCCAATCGCGACTGTTCATGTGCCCGTGCCACGGTGGGGTGTACTACGAGGATGGGTCGCGCGCGTCGGGGCCGCCAGAACGCGGGCTGTTCGAATACCCCTACAAAATTGAGGATGGCAAGCTGCTCATCAAGGCTGGCGAATTGCCGACGCCGGGAAGTCCGAGCGCTCTCGTGAATATAAGTGGGAAGTTGCCATGCGGCTAACCAAGAAGATTGGCGAATGGTTCGACGCTCGATTGCAAATTGCTGGCGCGCTCCGCGGAACCATGGAACATCCCGTGCCCCGGGAGACTGCCAGTTGGTTTTACGTTTTCGGAAGTGCAGCGTTGGTGGTGCTGGTGATGCAGATCGTCACAGGCATTTTGCTCGCGCTGGTATACGTTCCATCGGCAGGTGAAGCGTGGAACAGTTTGCAGCAGCTGAATCATTCCATCACGCTCGGCTGGTACATTCGGGCGCTGCATGGGTGGGGCTCGAATTTCATGGTGGCTATCGTCCTGATCCACATGGTGCAGGTGTTTCTTTTCGGCGCCTTCAAATTTCCCCGTGAATTGACCTGGATCATCGGCGTATTTCTTTTGTTGATGACGCTGGGAATGGCGTTTTCCGGGCAGGTCCTACGGTTCGATCAGGATGCGTTCTGGGGCTTGGGCATCGGAGCTTCGATCTCTAGCCGAGTTCCCGTTGCCGGCCGATGGATTGTGCATCTGCTTCTCGGCGGACCTATTATTGCCGGGGCGACGCTTTCTCGTTTTTTTACACTGCATGTCTTTGTTATTCCCGGATTACTGCTCGGTTTTGTTGGGCTGCATCTACTCATGGTGTTGAAGCTGGGAATCAACGAGTGGCCGATGCCAGGACGCGTGGTTCGCAAAGCTACGTATGAGACGGAATATCACGAGCTGACGAAACGCGACGGAATTCCATTTGTTCCTGGAGCCGTGTGGAAGGATTT
>DATFZN010000066.1:0-32270 GCA_035314425.1 Candidatus Acidiferrum sp.
ATTTCGAAAATCGCGCGATTATCGAGCGCTGCGACATTGCGGCGGAACTCTGTTAGCGTCGCGGGTTCCAGCAACTGATTCACTCCCTGCACAATTTCCGCGAAATCATTCAACACGACCCCCACACGTTTTTGTCTTACCCATTCGCTGTTGTAGCGTTCCTGGGGCAACGTCCATGAATTGCATTCTAAAATCACTGGTAACTTGCGCACCATTGCTTCAGCCACGCTGCCGGGGCCGGGCTTGCCGATCAGAAAATCCGCCGCGCGCATCAATCGGTGAACTTCCTTGGTAAATCCCAAGGTGTGCACCGGCAGATTCCATTTTCTATCGAGGAATTTTTCTTTGAGCTTTTCATTGCGGCCGCAAATCGCGATCAGTTGCACGGGAGTGCGCGCTGCTTCTAAGTGCTCCGCGATTTCGTACATAACCTTTGAGCCAAACCCGCCAAACAACAGAATTCCAGTGGATAGGTTTTCTCGCAGACCCAATTCTTTGCGCAGAGTAACAGGATCGACGTGCTCTTTTACATAAAAGTCCGGTCGTAGAATCATTCCGGACGTGGCAAAGATCTGCGATTCTTCTTTGCCAATTTCGCGGGCCTGCTGAACAGCCCTTTCCGTGCCGCAAATTACATACTGTCGGGGAATCGGTTCGATCCAAAAGCGTGGCGGAAAATCGGCGAGGTCAGTGATCAGCGTAATAAATGCCCGGCTGGGATAGACCGCGGTCCAGGCTTCGCTAATCGCGCGATTAAAATGAGGAATCACTGACACGAGTAAATCGGCTGGGTGTTCTCGGAAATATTCGGTGAGCAATTTCACCAGGGGACCGTGAAACAGACGAATGGTTGCTTGCAGCACGCGCAGGATTTGGGTGGCTCCCATCGTCCAGCCGTTGCGTAACAAGATGTTGTACTGCTCCTGGATCTGGATCCCCGTTAGCCGTCGCAATAGATCTAATTGATTGGTTAGGTCCTGAAACTGGATCAGGTTTATATCCCAATTCCGCTTTTGATGGCTGGCGATCGTCTGCAGCGCGACGGCGGCATTGCGGTGTCCACCCCCCGCATCATGGAATAAGACGTGAATTTTCTTCATCGGACTGCATTGTTACACAAGTTAAATGTTCCATTGCAAGAGCATTCAACATGCCATGTGGAAAACTATTAAAGTCCTTTGTGCTCTATGAGTTCCATAGTGTCTTTCATGCACAATTCGCCCTTCCTTCATGCGTTGTTCATATCTTGCATCCAAACTATATCCATGCGCTGCGACCTTCATCTCCACTCCACGGGTTCGGGCATGTGCAACACGCCTGGACTGCGCCGCATTTGCAAGGAGTCTTACAACGACCCTGCCGACGTGTATGCCCGTTGCAAACGTCTGGGAATGTCCATCGTAACCGTCACCGACCATGACTCCATTGAGTCGGCGGAAGCCCTCCGCCAGCACCCCGACTTTTTCCTGAGCGAGGAAGTTACCGTGCGCATGCCCACCGGCACGGAGATGCACCTGGGTGTGTATTGCATCACGGAGAGAGATCATGTCGAGATTCAGCGACGCCGCAATGATTTCATCTCTCTGCTGATGTATCTGACGGAACGCAAATTGTTTTTCAGCGTGAACCACGTGTTGTCTGGCCTTACCGGTCACCGCGAAACTGCGGATTTCAACTGGTTTGCTTCCTACGTGCCTGCGTTTGAGGTGCGCAATGGACAGATGTGGACGGAAGCGAACTTCGGGGCGGAACGCCTGGCGAAGCGATTCAACAAGGTTGGGATCGCGGGCAGCGATTCGCACACCCTTGCGGGGGTGGCTCTTACTTACACGGAAGTGACCGGGGTGCGCACAGTGGAGGAGTTTTTCTCTGGTTTGCGCGCTGGCCGTGGACTTGTCCACGGTGAACACGGCAGTTACGGCAAATTGACCGCGGATATTTATCGTTTCGCAGGCTCCTGCTTGAAGGAAAAACCCTGGATGGCTGCGATTCTGCCTTTGATCATTTTTGTACCGGCAGTCACCGGCGGTCACTGGATCCACGAGATTCGTTTCTGCAAACAATGGGCGGCCAAACTGGAAAGCAAGGAAAGGGAGCCGCGCATGTTGTGGGATGTCGATGCGAGGTTTGAGGCGAACTGGGCGAGTTGAGGTGATGCCATGGCTATGGCGAAAACCGTCTGGAATTTCATAGAAAACCGCGATCACCGGGTGATGCACCGGATGAATCAGTGGAAGGCGCCGCGGTGGATCCGCTTTTGGATGTTGGCAGCAACGCGGATGGGTGATGGATGGATCTGGTATAGCCTGGCCGCGATTGTACTTCTCCTTGGCGGGCCATCTCGTTATGCCGCAGTAGGTTCAGCGATGTGCGCGGCTTTGACTGGCGTGCTTGTTTTTAAACTCTTGAAAGCCGTCAGCAAGCGCGAACGTCCTTGCCAGTTGGAACCACACTGCTGGGCAACCGTTCTTCCCCCCGATAAATTTTCCTTTCCTTCGGGTCATACCATGACGGCGTTTTCCATTGCCTTGGTGGTCAGTTTCTTCTACCCCGCGCTGGAAGGCCCGCTGTATTTTCTAGCGATCAGCATCGCCCTTTCGCGTGTGGTTCTGGGAATGCATTTTCTCAGCGATGTACTGGCGGGAGCCGTATTGGGCTCGGCGCTCGGGGTGACCTCAATCGTGATCTTCGCGTCGTACGGATTGATCTAACCACCAATCCACGGCTCGAGCATTCCGCCCTCCACTGCCGGGACTCCTAACAGAGTGGCGCACACTTGCGTCCAACAAATCCAAGTGGTAAAACCACGTTGAAAGTACGGTAACCCTCGCTCCAGACGGCATAAGTGGCGCTGCGAACTCCGCGCCACAATTTCAGGCAGTCGATTGTTCCTCGTTGCGAGGAGTCTCCATGACGTTCCAATTCAAGAATAATCGAGCGGCGTGGCTAGATGGCCCGTCGGCACAATGCTCCGAGCTACCCGCGGCAGCGCCACAGCCACCGTGGCGTTTAGTCCTGTTGGGTGCGCCCGGAGTGGGCAAAGGCACGCAAGCCGAACTGCTTCACCAGCGTTTGGGGACGTGCCATCTTTCGACCGGAGACGTTTTTCGTGCGGCTTCCTGTCGCAGCGCACTCGAGCAGTCTCCCGCGATGACCGCCGCTCTGGAACATATGCGTAGAGGCGAGCTGGTGCCGGATTCCACGGTTTGGGAGATCGTGAAAGAGCGCTGCGGATGCCTTCGCTGTCACGGCGGATTTGTGCTAGACGGATTTCCACGGACGATTGCGCAGGCGGAATCGCTAAAAGAGCTGATGGAAAAAGAGAAGATTTCACTGAATGCTGTCGTCGACTATGAATTACCTGTTGCAGAAATTGTTTCGCGCATCTCCGGCCGTCGCACCTGCAAAGACTGCAAAGCTGTGTTCCATCTGGCGCAGAAGCCGCCGCAAAAGGATGGCCTCTGCGATCACTGCGGCGGACCGCTGTTTCACCGCGAAGACGACCGTCAGGAAGCAGTCATCGTGCGATTACAGACCTACGAGCGCAGCACTGCGCCGCTGATCGATTTTTACAAAGAGCTTGGGCTGCTCGTGTGCGTTCCGGCAGTAGGTACGCCCGATGAAATCTACGAGCGCACCATCGGTTCGCTAAACGCCGGCTTCATCCATTAATCGTTGCCATCCACCACCATGTGCCCTGCGCGACGTGCGCGCAGGTCTTCTTCCCTTCCCCGGGATCCTCCACGTTGCGGGATGAACTTTTTCCAGGATATGGCCCCATCCTTCCTAAAACTGCTAAACTGTTGGCACCAAATCACTCATCAGGAGCACATCGTGTCTATCGTCGCCGGAGTCGATCTTGGTGGAACTGCCGTAAATTACACCCTCATCAACGAAAAAGAACAATTCCTGATCGAAGGACTTTGCGAGCATCCGTCACTCTCCAAACAGGGCCCGGAAATCTGCCTAAAGCAGATCGAAGACGGTTTATCGATCGCGGCGAAACGCGCCAAGGTTACCTTGGACCAGATCGTGGCGGTTGGACTCGACACTCCCGGGCCAGCGAGCGCCTCCGGTGTGTTAAGCGCAAGGGGTTCCACAAATTTCGTGCACGCCGATTGGGCTGGCTATGATATTCGCGAACGGCTCGCGCATCGCCTGGGTAAGCCCGTCAACTATCTCAACGACGGAAATGCCGGCGCGCTCTGGGGGCACTTCACCCTTTTCGGTGCAAATAGCAAAGAGACGTCAGTCTCGGTCGTAGTCGGTACAGGTCTCGGCGGCGGCATTATTATCGATGGCAGCGTAGTGAAGGGTCGCAAGGGATTCGGCGGAGAGTTGGGTCATGTGCTGCTTCCCTATCAGAGCATATCAGGCACCCATGGCCTTAAGCCGGAATGCAATTGCGGGCGTACCGGCGATCTTGAATCCGTGTGCTCTCTCACGGCAATCGAAAGAACTTTCCTCCCGTATTTTCTGCCGCGCTTTCCCGGACACGCGCTAGGCAAAGTTGATCTTTCGAAAGCAGCGAAACTGGTCCGCGGACTTGCCGAAAATGATGATCCACTGTGCCGCGAAATTTTCCGCGTTCAGGCTCATGCCCTCGGCCTTTTCTTCGACGAAATGATCAATACGTTTGATCCCGACGCGCTGATTGTCGGCGGAGGCGCTATCGAAACCTCCAAAGAATTTCAGCAATGGTTCGTGAACGAGATCCGCAACGGCATGCCAACGCAACGCGAAGAGCAGGCCGACATCCCGATCTACATCATGCCAAACGGCGACACTGCCGGCGCCCGCGGAGCCGCAATCGAAGCCCTCCAGCTGGCCCGCACTTCCGGCCTGGCTTGATTCGTGACGACCCGGAATTCTGCAAGATTGTCGGCCCCGGCGAAACCACTCCCTCCTAGGAAATTCCGTGGTATTCTGCGCTTCACCTATGACAACTCGTAAACGCATCTGCCTCTTTCTTCTGAGTTCCTGTCTGCTTTTTCTTGGCCCAAATGGCGAATCCGCTGTTCCTTCGCAAGCTTTGCAAGCACTACTACGACAGATCTTCGTCGAACAAGCCTTCGACACCAAATTCCCGCCACAATTCGAGTGGCTGGACGACGGCACGGCGTACACCGTGTTGGAAAAATCGCCAGACGTTCCCAATGCGCAAGATATCGTTCGGTACATCACCTCTTCCGGCCAGCGCGAGATTCTGGTTTCAGCAAAGACTCTTATTCCCAAAGACCAAAAAGAAGCCCTTCACATCGAGGGTTACCAGTTCTCAGCAGACAAGCAGCGCCTGCTGATTTTCACCAACTCAAAACAGGTCTGGCGGCAGCACACCCGCGGCGACTACTGGCTTGTCGATCTCAACGCGAAAGTCCTGCAGAAACTAGGTGGAAATGGCGATCCCTCCACCATGCAATTTGCCAAATTCGCACCGGACGCGGCGTCGGTTGCGTTTGTGCGCTCGAATAATCTGTTCGTTCAAAATCTGAAAGACAGTAAGGTCCGGCAACTGACTTACGACGGCTCGCACACCATCATCAACGGCACTTCAGACTGGGTGTACGAGGAAGAACTGGATTTGCGGAACGCATTCCGCTGGAGCCCTGATAGCAAGAAAATTGCGTTCTGGCACTTTGATTCGAGTGGTGTGGGCGAATACCCGCTGATCGACTACACGGATTCCCTCTACCCGACCATCAAAATGATCCCTTATCCGAAAGCCGGCTCCACGAATTCTGCGGTCAGCATTGGTGTGGTCAACGCCCACTCGGGTAAATCGAAATGGATCGATGTTCCCGGCGATCCCCGCAATAACTATATCGCGCGCATGGAGTGGGCTGGGAACTCGAGCGAATTGGTCATCGAGCAACTGAACCGCTTGCAGAACACGGCCGATTTGTTGCTGGCGGAAGTGTCGAATGGCCAGACAAAGAAGATTTTTCAAGACCAGGATAAGGCCTGGCTGGATGTAAACGAGATCCACCCGTATGGTCAGTCGTTCATCTGGCTCAGCGAGCGTGATGGCTGGCGGCACGCTTACCTCGCGAATCGCGACGGCTCCGATGCGCGGCTACTAACCCCAGGCGCGTTCGACGTGATTTCGATCAACGGTATTTGCGAGAGCCAGCATGCGCTGTACTTCATGGCCTCCCCGGAGAACGCAACACAGGAATACCTCTACCGTGCAGAGCTCGGCGCGAACGCAGCTTCCCCGGTCAGGATTACCCCGGCAAGTGAACCGGGCTACCACACCTACAATATTGCGCCGAGCGGCGAGTGGGCCTTTCACGGATTAAGCCGCTTCGACGACCCTTGGCGATTCGACCTGGTCGCACTTCCTGACTCGCATTCGGTCCGTGTATTCGAAGAGAATTCCATGCTGCGAGAAAAGATCAAACCACTTCTCGCGAACAAGAGCGAGTTTTTTCAAGTGGAGATAGGCAGTGGCGTAACACTGGACGGCTGGATGATTCGACCCAAAAACTTTGATCCGGCGCGGAAATATCCAGTGCTTGTTAATGTTTATGGAGAACCTGCTGCACAGACCGTAGTTGACCTCTGGGGCGGCAACCTTTTCAACCTTTTCCATCGCGCACTGGCCGATGATGGATACATCGTGGTCAGCTTTGATAATCGCGGAACCCCTGCCCCCAAAGGCCGCGAGTGGCGCAAGATCGTGTACGGTTCCGTGGGTCCACTGGCTACGGAGGACCAAACCAAGGCGATCCAGAGGCTTTGCGCCGATCGAACGTATTTGGACTCCAGCCGCATTGCGGTGTGGGGTTGGAGCGGGGGCGGAACCGACACTTTAAACATGATGTTCCGATCTCCCGACGTGTATAAGGTTGGAATGGCTGTGGCTCCGGTGCCAGACCAGCGGCTCTACGACACGATCTACCAGGAACGCTACATGGGCCTTCCGCAAGACAATCCAGATGGATACAGACGCGGAAGCGCCATCAACTTTGTAGCAGGACTGAAGGGACACTTGTTGTTGGTACATGGGACTGGCGATGACAACGTACATTTTCAGGGATCACAAATGCTGATTAACAAGCTAATCGAATCCGGCAAGCAATTTCGCTTCATGGAGTATCCAAACCGCACTCATGCCATCAGCGAGGGCGAAGGCACAACGATTCACCTGTACACTCTGTTGTCTAGCTTTCTCGAAGAAAACCTTCCAACCGTTTCCGCCGAGCAGTAGCGCCCTCTGTAATCTTTCCGCAAACAGAAATGCGCCGACCCGTAGAAGCATCGGCGCAAAATCAGGCTTCTTTCTTGAGTTCTTCGGTGCGACTGACATGAGTTGCGTGACTGGGTCATGCGGTGTGGAACTCTTATCGAACTCGTCCAGTCGCCAGCCTCGGTACTACTGCAATTTCGCGTATTCCGTTTTCGCTTCGATGAGAATGGGTACATCAGGGTCGGCATCTTTCCACAGCGTCAGGAACTCCTGGTACGCCGCCTTTGCCTTCATCGTATCTCCTTGCAACACATAGGCGCGTGCCAGACCCAGATGCGCCAGTGCACCAATGGGTTCGATGACCACTACTCCCGGCCAATTGAGGATTTTCTGGAATTCTGCAGCCGCTCGCGTTCCCTCTCGAGACGCCAGCAGCGCCTGTCCACGCACATACACCGGATAGAGATTGTTCCAGAAGGTTTCACTGCCCGGAACGCCCAGCTCGTAGAGCGAAGTAACGTTGAGTACCTGGATAGCCTTCGCATAATTGTTCGAAGTATTCAGGGCGAGTTGCGCTTCCACTGTCGGCAAGTAATTGAAGCGGACTACCGTGTCCTCGGGAAAACGCTTCGCGAGGTCATCGGTAAGGGCCCGCGCAAGGGTCGAATCTCCGATGATTGCCAGGGCCAATGCCACGGCGTACTCCGCGTCCCTTCCATTCGATTCCGCCAGCGTAGCTTTCACGCGCTGTTGTACCTCCACCGGGTTCCCGTAGAGCGCTTCCCACAAAGCCGCCGCGGATTCGCACCCGGCAGCCATTTCTTTTTCACCCGCCCTGCTGGCAGAGATCGCCGCCTGCCGCGACAAATCGCGGGCAACTTTCAGCTTGCCCGCATAAGCAGCCGTTCCGGCCTCCAGATACAGCATGACATTTTCTTTGCCCGGTTTCCCCACCGACCAGACGACCTGCTCCGACATCCGATGCTCGTTACCCTTCAAGAACCCGATTTCATAGAGACTGGCTCGCAGATCACCAGAATCAAGATTTCTGGCGATTGCGTCGTTTGCAGTCGCAATGGCCTTGTCCAGTCGATTAAGGCGGACGTAGCCCATCACCAGATTGCCCAAGACAAGACTGTCCGCAGGACTTAGGCGCTGGGCCACCTGAAATTCACCCAGTGATTTGTCATACTGGCCAAGCATCTGGTAGATGTTGCCTAGGTTTGTGGGCACCACCTCCTCGCGCGGATAGATTTGTCCCCATAACTCATACGATTGCCGCGCTTTCTCCAGATCGCCGGTCACAAAATGGTAGTAATGCGATTCGATGTAGAACCTTTCCCACTCGCTCACACGGGTGCGGCGCTCGTATGCTTTCCGTGTATCTTCCGCCGCCAGTATTTTCTCGCCAAGATTGTGATACGTTGTGCCCAGCGTTGCGTACGCCATCGCGAAATTCGGATCGAGCTGTATGGATCGCTCGAATAGCGGCACGGCCGCCGTGAAATCGGCGTTGTTCTGCAGGGTCTTCCGCCCCAGGGTGAAGGCCTGCAGCGCTTCGAGCGACGGTGTTGTCGCCTGTTCGATCGGTGTATCGAGGTTCTGTACCGTCTTGAGCGACTCTCCCAGCTTCTCCCGAATCTTCGTCGAAGATTCGCCCAGCGCCTTCAGAACGTTTTCCTTCCCGTTCGCCGTGACCTGTTCCTGTGCGAGGGTATCACCGGTCCGGCAATTGACCGCGCTTACATTGATCACGTATTGGCTGCCCAGGCTCGAAATCGAACCGCTCAGGTAAGCCTTACTGCCAGTGCGCTGGCAAATATCTGCCGCAAGAGCGACGGATAATTTGCTCTGGGGAGACTGGCCCATCAGCCGCAGAGTTTGTTGAATGCGCTGTTCCGAGACGATGCTCAGAAAGGGAGATTGCTGCAGTTGCGCAGCAAGCCCTTGTCGCAAAGTGTCATCGAAGATCGGATCGCCCGTTTTGTTGACGAAGTCCGCAAGAACGATCGTGTCCATCTGCGTCAAAGCATGCGCGCGGCGCGTGTTATAGAACCAGCCTCCTACCGCAGCCATAAGAGCGACCGTGAGCGCGGCTCCGCCAGCGAATGCTTTCCAACCGAACCGTCCTTCCCCGACCGTGACCACAGACACCGCAGGCGGTGTCGTCACAGCAGGTGTGACGGTAGCGGCTGTGGCTTTAGCGGGCATTGCTGTAATGGTTGCCGTGATCTGTCCGGATTCCGAATCTCGCTTGAGCTGCTGCAAATCCGCGCGTACTGCGCCCGCGGTCGGGTAGCGCTGGTTCCTGTCTTTCTCGAGGCACTTATTTATAATTTCTTCGAGTTCGTGGGGAATCTGCGGATTCACAGTTCGCACGGTAACCGGAGTGCGCGTGAGAATGGCTTCGATGATCGCTCCGCCGGTTCGGCCGTTAAAAGCCTGTCTCCCTGTAGCCATTTCGTACAGGAGAAGGCCGAGCGCGAAAATATCGGTGCGGCGATCAAGGTCATCGCCGCGAACTTGCTCCGGCGACATGTAGGCAGGAGTGCCGCTGATGATGCCGACAACCGAAACGGAATCATGAGTTGCCCTGGCAGCGGAAGAATCCTCTGGGCTAAGTTGAAGCATGTCCTTTGGAACGAGTTTCGCCAGGCCGAAATCCAGGACCTTCGCTTGTCCGCGTTTCGTAATGAAGACGTTTGACGGCTTGATATCTCGATGGATAATACCTTCGGCGTGAGCGACATCGAGCGCATCGGCAATTTGAATTCCCAGGTCCAATATCTGCTCGAGAGGAAGCGGTATCCCGTGGATATGTTGACTCAATGTCTCGCCGTCAATGTACTCCATGGCGATAAATGGCCGGTGGTGGTCAGCCTCGCCGATATCGTAGATGGTGCAGATGCCAGGATGGGTCAGTGCGGAAGCAGCGTGGGCCTCGCGCCGGAATCGTTCCAGCGCCTGGGAGTCCTGAACCATGTTGTCAGGCAAAAATTTTAAGGCGACAGGGCGGTCGAGGCGAGTGTCCAGGGCCTTATAGACCACACCCATTCCACCAGCACCAAGTTTTTCTAGGATGCGGAAATGAGAGATGGTGTCGCCGATCATCAATAAGCCCGCAAATTAGGAAGCGGCAAACTCGATCACAACGTATGGTCGCTTAAACTGGCATCCTCCGCCGCTTTTCGGCGCTCCACATTGGGCGGCTTGGGAGATCCTAACATGTTCAAAACCCGAGATCCTTCCCCGTAGGTGCTCAAGTCGGCCTGTTGCTCCAATTCGAACGTAACATTTTTGTTGCAAACCGCACAGACCAGCGAGCCATAGGCTGTGCCGTTCTTCTGGAGAAGCACGTTGTAGCGCATCACACGCTCGCAACATACGGGAATCCAAACATTTGGAACATTTGGAGTTTGCGCTGAGTTCAAGATTCACCTTGCCAAAATCAAATATCGCGGATTATACACTAAAAAAAGTTGCTTAAGCGCAAACAATCCCCCTGCCGGCCTGCGGACGGTCTGAGACGGTTTGTGAAGTCCCGGGTAACACATTCCATACTCAACGCGATGGGATACTCTACTTGGCATTTTGTTCTTTAATGGATTCCACCAAGGGTCGACATCCTCCGCGTTGAGGTAGAGCGAACCCGTCACGATTGGGCCTCCGAATGGCAGGTGAGCATTGGGCAACGCCCGGATCGCAGGCCGTGCAGGCTCATCCATCCACAGAACCCAAGCATTCGAAACCAGGGATATCCCGGTAGAAAGTCACCGCGGCTTCCATTGAATTGAGCGCCGGCATTGGCGGCACGTTGAGGATTTTCATCGGGAACCTCAGACTTTGCTGCACGAATTCACGACGCGTTCTTCGGCGACCACGTGAAGCCCGTGCCGGGGACGCAGGGTGATCGAGGCAAGCGGCACCACCGTGTGCCCAGGAACCAACCGAAAGCGGAATCGTTGTGCGATAGTCGCCAGCACTAGATTCGCTTCCATTAGCGCAAATGTATTCCCGATACACTGACGCGGACCGTAGCTGAAGGGAAAGTATGCAAAGCGCGGGTTTTTTCTTAGCAGTTCTCCGTTCTCCCACCGCTCGGGAATGAACCTCTCAGGATTTTCGTACCAGCGCGGGTCCCGGTGCACAACCCACGGTACCGCTGCGATACCGGTACCTTTCGGTACCGGGTAGCCACCAAGCTCATGATCCTCCACGGCCAATCTCGCAATGGCCCAGGCGGGAGGATATACCCTCATCGACTCGGACAAAATGCAACTGGCGTACGTCAGTTTTGGAAGATGATCCAGAGTGGGCGAACGCCCATTAAGCACCGCATCGAGTTCTGCATGCAGTTTCTCTTCAACGTCAGGATTTTGTGCCAGCAGCCACCAAGTCCACGAAAGCGTACTCGCCGTGGTTTCATGCCCCGCCAAAAACAATGTCAGCGCCTCATCGCGCAGTTGTTGCGTCGTCATCCGCGATCCGTCCTCATCCTGCGCACGCAACAGCATCGAGAGAAGGTCGCCAGCGTCTTCCTTGGATTCGCGTCGCTGCTGGATTATCCGGTCGATAATTTGCGTCAGTTGCCGCACCGCTCGATTTGCCTCTCGATTTAGGCGCGTTGGCAGCCACTTGGGAGTCATGACCAGTCGCCGAAAATCGGAAGTAAACTCGAGCAGCACCTCCAGCGTTTCGCCGACTTGCGGTGCGTCGCGTTCGACATCGGCGCTGAACAATGTTTTCCCCACCACTTGCAACGTAAGTCGCATCATCTCCTCATGTAGGTCCATCGGCTCGCCGGGCTTCCACGATCCCATCAAACGCGTGGCGCAGGCCGTCATAGTCGATGCATAATTCGCGATGCGCGCACGGTGGAATGCAGGCTGCATCATCCGTCGTTGCCGCAGCCAGAAGTCCCCTTCGCTCGTCAGCAACCCATCGCCGAAAATATGTCTATTGGCGCGCAGCACCCGACCCTTAATAAATTTCTTCGCGTTGGTGATCAGCACGTCTTCGATTAGATCGGGGTTGGTGATCAAAAATGTACGAATGTGGAAAAATCGCAGACACACAATATCCCCGTACTCGCGCGCCACGCGCGTCATAAACGTCAGGGGATCTCGCCGCATCGGACTGCGCAAGCCGTCAAAGAATCCTTGTTCAGGCCCAGGAGGATAGTTCGGCATGGGGGAGATGGTAATGACGAAATAAGAAAAACCCAAGCGAAATTCCTCATCCTTTACATTTCACACGCTTATAAGCCACGCCGTCATCTTGGGCGAAGTTCTGGTCTGCCAGGAGGCAGTAGAAGAATCGTGGCAACCCTCGCATTTCGCCGAGCACCAATACTCTACAGGCATCGTCCGCCCCATCGACTTGACGAAAAAAAGCATTTCAGAGACGATGCGCGGATGCGAATTTCATACTTTCTCTCACTCTGTATAACCTCTTCCCTGTTCGCACAAACTCCAACCAAACGTCCTATCGCGATTGAGGACATGTACCGGATGCAAGAGGTGGGCGATCCACAAACTTCTCCTGACGGACAATGGATCGCCTACACCGTCACCTCCATCGATCGCGAAGCCGACAAGCGCGTTACCGCGATCTGGATGGTGGGTTGGGATGGCACACAGGATTTGCGCCTGACGTATGGCGCGGAACCCGCGAAGTCGCCGCGATGGAGTCCCGACGGGAAATATCTCTCGTTTTTGTCTGAGCGCTCAAGCAAAGGAAAAACCCAAGTTTGGCTGTTGGATCGCCGTGGAGGCGATGCCTTCGCGCTGACCGATGTGAAGGAAGAGATCTCCTCCTATCGCTGGTCGCCGGACGGTAAGAAACTTGTGCTGGAAATGAGTCCCTCGGAAGAGGGCCAGAACAAATCCGGCGGCACGAAATCGTCCGGACCGCAATTCAAAGGACCAAAGCCAATCGTGATCGATCGCTCTCACTTCAAAGAGGATGTTGAGGGATATTTGGCTACAGACTCGCGCACGCAATTGTATTTGTTCGATGTGGAAACGAAAAAACTCGAGCCACTCACGACCGAGCGCAATTTTGACGACCACGGCGCGATCTGGTCGGCCGATGGCGCGCGCATCGCTTACGTCAGCAATCACGCAAAAGATCCAGATACTACAGGAACGGAGGACATTTTTGTCATCGATGCTCATGCGGGTGCCGCTCCGCGAAAGCTGGTTACTACCAATTCGCCAGGTGGTCAGCATCTCGCCTGGAGTCCCGATGGAAAACTGATCGCCTATCTGGTAGGGTTTGCGCCCAAGTACAACGCCTACAATCAGGATCGGCTCGCAGTGATCGCGGCAGACGGTGGAACTCCGCGGGTTCTTACCGAGAAGCTCGATCGTGGGGTCATTTCGCCCGAATTCACATCGGACCGAGCGTCGATTACTTTTTTATTTGAGGATGACCGCCATGAATATCCCGCGAAGATTGGGGTCGCCGACGGCCAAGTCGAAAAACTGGCCGGGCCTGAGCACGTCGTCTTGCAGCAATCGAGCAACGCGGGGCACACTGCAGTTGTCGCGGCAGACGACACGGCATTCGCGGAACTTTTTGCGCTCGAATACGGCAAGCTGCGCAAATTGACGTCGCACAACGATGCGCTGTTGTCTGAACTCCATCTCGGCGCAGTGGAAGACATTTCCTTCAAAAGCAAAGACGGTACAGAAGTCCACGGACTGATGATCAAGCCGGCCAATTACGACTCGTCACGCACATATCCCACGCTGCTGTGGATTCACGGCGGCCCCGATATGCAGGACGATCACGCCCTGCGCTTCGATCCCTATCCATTGCAACTTGAGCGACAACTGTACGCTGCGCGCGGGTACGTGGTCCTGGCGATCAACTACCGAGGCAGCTCAGGCCGCGGCGCAGCCTACACACAAGCCATTGTTGCTGACTGGGGGAACAAGGAAGTCGCGGACCTGCTTGCGGGTGTGGACTACGCCATCGCGCAAGGGATTGCCGACCCGCAGCGGCTGGGCGTTGGTGGCTGGAGCTATGGCGGCATTCTGACCGATTGCCTGATTGCTTCCGATTCGCGATTCAAAGGCGCAATCAGCGGAGCGGGGGCCGCCAACCAAATTTCCATGTATGGCAGTGACCAATACATCCTGCAGTACAACAGCGAAATTGAGCCGCCATGGAAGAATCTCGATCTCTGGATTAAGGTTTCTTATCCGTTCTTCCACGCAGACCGCATCCACACGCCCACGCTATTTATGGGTGGCCAGAGCGATTTCAACGTCCCCATCATCGGCGGCGAACAAATGTATGAAGCCCTGCGCACCTTGGGAGTGCCCACAGAGTTGGTCATCTATCCTGGCCAATTCCATCTATTCAGACGGCCCAGCTACATCCACGACCGCATGCTCCGCTACTACGCGTGGTATGACAAGTATGTGATGCCGAAGAATTGAGGATGAACTCTAATCAGCGGTTCTCAATTCAAGACTGGTCAGGTTACGCAACGGCCTGGGAAACCTGAGCACACGCTGAACCCCGTGCTACGAATTGCTTGCTTAGCTGGCTTTTGCCTCTTCGGTTGGAGCTTCTTCTTTCTTGGCGCGATCTTTCTTTTCTTTTTTCTTGAACTCGTAGCTGACGAGTTCAAGGATAGCGACTTTGGCTCCATCCCCGACGCGAAGGCCCGCAGGAATGATGCGTGTGTAGCCTCCGGCGCGATCGGCAAACTTCGGCGCGATCTCGCTAAAAAGTTTCTTGGTGACCTCAGGAGTCATCAGATAAGCAGCGGCTTGACGGCGCGATTGCAACGTGTCGCGCTTGCCTAAGGTAATGATCTTTTCCGCCACGGGACGAGCCGCTTTCGCGCGCGTGAGCGTGGTGGTGATTCGTCCATGCTCAAACAAGTTGGTGACAAGGTTACGCAAAGTCGCCCGGCGGTGCCAGGGGTTGCGTCCAAGTTTGGATCCAGACTTCAAATGTCGCATCGTGAGTTCCTTATTCCTAAACTTACAGAGTTTCCGAGGATTCGGCTTGGTCGCTTCTTACTGCGAAAAGCAGACCCCTCGCTCCGCCCGGGATAACGGATTTACTGCCGGGTTGACTAGCTACCGCCATGATGCCAGTAAAACTTTGCCGCCTTGGCCAATACCTTAGAGGCCGATGGTTTCATCCGAGCTTGGTGCTTGTGTCTGGCTCGGGAGTGGCGGCCAGATAATGCGGCCGTGTTCATCGAACTTCATGCCCAGCGCGAGGCCCATCTTCACCAGTATATCCTTGATCTCGTTGAGCGATTTGCGGCCAAAGTTCTTGGTCTTCAGCATTTCGTTCTCGCTCTTCTGGACGAGTTCGCGGATGGTCTGGATGTTGGCGTTCTTCAGACAATTATAGCTGCGCACGGAAAGTTCCAACTCTTCGACGGAGCGATCTAGATGCTCCAGACGCGGATCGTGCACGGTGTCGGTCGGCATTTCGACATTCTCAACCGGCTCTTCAAAGTTGATGAAGATGCTCATGTGATCCTTTACGAGCTTGGCGGCGAGGCCGATCGCGTCGGAAGGAGTGATGGCTCCGTTGGTCCAAACTTCGAGCATCAACTTTTCGTAATCGGTCATCTGCCCGAGACGGGCAGATTCGACGGCGTAGTTGACCTTGCGCACTGGCGAGTGAACGCTATCCACCGGGATGTAGCCGATTGGCAGGTCTTCGTCGTAGTTGCGGTCCGCGGAAACATAGCCACGACCGTTCTTCACACGCATTTCGATCTGCAGCTTGCCACCTTCGCTGACCGTGGCGATGTAAACGCTCTTATCGAGAATCGCGAAGTCCGCGTCTTCTTCGATCTGCGCGCTGGTGACAACGCCAGGCTGTTCGACGTTTACGTAGATCGTTTTGGGCAGGTCACTGTTTAACTTGATAGGTACCTGCTTCAGGTTCAGGATGATGTCGGTCGCATCCTCAACGACACCGGGAATCGAAGAAAACTCGTGTAAGACACCTTCGATCTTGACCGCGGTGATGGCGGCGCCTTCAATCGAGCTCAACAGGGCACGCCGCAGGGCGTTGCCCACGGTGGTTCCCCAGCCGCGTTCAAAAGGCTGTGCCGAAAACCGACCGTACTTCTCGGTTAGCGATTCAAACTCAGGCGCCAGACGCTTCGGTTTCTGAAATCCCTTCCACATCGTGTTCCTTCCTTCTGCCAGCCAGTGCCGGCCTCAAACCATTTCTCCCGGAGTTACGCCGCCTTGTCTGCGGCTTTCCTCGTGCAACCCGCTTCCATGACGAGAGCAAGCTGCACGAGCGTGAGCAATTACTTGCTGTAGAGTTCGACGATCAGCTGTTCGTTGATCGGCGGAGTCTGTACGTCTTCGCGCTTGGGCAATGCCACGACTTTGGCTTTGAACTGTTCGCGGTCCTGCTCGAGCCAGGGTACGGCGCTCTGGCTTTGCGCAACGTTGCGAGCTTCAAGAACCATGGCGTTCTGGTGCATCTTTTCCTTCATCGCGATTTCTTCACCCACATTCACCTGGTAAGAAGGAATGTTGACCTTCTTCCCGTTGATGCGCACATGCCCGTGCAGCACGAGTTGCCGGGCCTGCGACCGCGAGGATGCCAGACCAGCGCGCCAGACAACGTTATCGAGGCGACGCTCCAGCATAACGATGAGGTTTTCGCCCGTTGGTCCCTTAGTACGTTCCGCCTTCTCGAAATAATTGCGGAACTGGCGTTCCAACAAACCGTAGGTGCGCTTGACCTTTTGTTTTTCGCGCAATTGCAGGCCGTAGCCGGCAACCTTTGGCCGTCTGGACTGTCCGTGCTGTCCAGGGACGAAGTTGCGCTTTTCAATAGCGCACTTGTCCGTGAAACAACGCAGCCCTTTTAGAAATAGTTTCTGCCCTTCCCGACGGCACAGGCGGCAGACTGCATCTCGATGTCTTGCCAACTTCTATTCTCCCTTCCCAAATCTCTCTAGAATGAAAACCGAAAAATCTTCTTAACATTTTGCCAAGGGCGCAGCGGCAGGAGTGCCCGTGCCCCGAGTTATACGCGGCGGCGCTTTGGCGGACGGCAGCCATTGTGCGGCATCGGCGTGATGTCGCGAATCGCCACGATGTGCAACCCAGCGGCGGCCAGCGCGCGCACGGCGGATTCGCGTCCGGAACCAGGACCCTTCAGCCGCACTTCAACACTCTTCATCCCGTACTGGTCGCGAGCCACGCCCGCTGCGGACAGGGACGCTTGCTGCGCGGCGTACGGAGTGCCCTTGCGCGACCCCTTGAAGCCGATCGCGCCGGCCGAAGACCAGCAAACCGCTCGGCCATCCGGATCGGTAATGGTGATTTGCGTGTTGTTGAACGACGCAGATACGTGCACCAGTCCGTGGGGCACGATGCGGCGCTCACGCTTCTTCTTGAATTCTTTCTTCCTCCTTGTTGCTGCTGCGGGCGTTTTGCCGCCCTGTTGTTTTCCTGCTGCTGCATCCGGTGCTGCATTCGCATTTTGTTCTTTTGCCACGTTAAACTCCGTAATTTACTTTCAGATTCCCGAGTACTACCGAACCCTTCATTTCGAAGGCCAATAGCACTGGAAAGAGTGCCTGTGCCACTACTTAGCCCTTCTTGCCCTTCGTCTGCTTCTTGCCGGCGACTGCGCCACGGCGCGGACCCTTCCGGGTGCGAGCATTGGTGTGCGTGCGCTGACCGCGAACGGGCAGGTTGCGCCGATGACGAATTCCGCGATACGCCTGGACTTCAATCAACCGGCGAATATTCATCTGGATCTCTTTGCGGAGATCGCCTTCGACGCGGCCCTCCTGCTCAATGACATTGCGGAGGCGGTTGACTTCGTCTTCGGTCAAATCGCGAATCTTCTTTGTAAAATCCACATTCGCCTTTCCGGCGATACTCTTCGCGCGCACCTGTCCGATGCCATAGATCGATGTGAGCCCGACCCAGAGCCGCTTTTGCGGTGGAAGATCAATACCAGCGATACGTGCCATGGAATCTCCTGTTTCTCAAAATGCTAACAACTTGATTCTGCTAAAAGACTTTATCCCTGACGTTGTTTGTGCTTCGGATTGGTGCAGATTACGCGCACCACGCCACGGCGATGAATCACCTTGCACTTGTCACAGATCTTTTTCACGCTAGCCCGAACTTTCATACTGTGCTGCTCCTGTTCCTTCTTGCTGAGATCCTTACTCTGCCCGATCTAACGGTCAGCCTGTACGTAGTTTGATGCCGCTACTTGTAGCGGTAGACGATACGGCCGCGGGTCAAATCGTAGGGCGAGAGTTCCACCGCTACTTTGTCGCCCGCCAGAATCCGAATGAAGTTCTTACGCATCTTGCCAGAAACGTGCGCAAGCACCTTGTGCTTGTTTTCTAGCTCAACGCGGAACATCGCGTTGGGCAGCGGCTCAATCACCGTGGCCATTACTTCGATCGCGTCCTCTTTCGAGTTACCCGAATCGTCTTTCTTCTTTTCGTCGAACGGCTTTGCCATAAATTCCTATTTTTTCCCTTGTTCCCAAACACTTTACTGGCTTACCACGCTGGCCCGGTCATTTCCTTGGGCCGGGTCAAAATCCAAGGGCCGTTTGCGGTGATGGCCACGGTGTGTTCAAAGTGAGCAGAGGGGCTACCATCGGCGGTTTCCGCCACCCACTCTCCCCTCATCTGCACATCGGGCTTACCGGCATTGACCATCGGTTCAACCGCAATGACCATGCCTTCCTGCAATCGCGCGCCACGTCCTGGTTCGCCGTAGTTCGGGAGATTGGGCTCGTCATGCATTTTGGTGCCGATACCGTGCCCGACAAATTCCCGCACTACCGAATAACCGTGCTGCTCCACCCAACTCTGCACCGCGTGTCCAACATCGCCCAGTCTGTTTCCTAAACGCATTTTGTCGATAGCGCGATCGAGCGACTCCCGGGTTACATCGAGGAGTTTCTTCAACTCCGGTTTAATGTTTCCCACCGGCACAGTAACGGCTGAATCTCCAAAATACCCGTCCACTTCCATTCCGAAATCGATCGAAACAATATCGCCTTCACGCAATTTACGCTGCGGCGACGGAATCCCGTGAACGATTTCGCTGTTCACCGATGTGCAGAGCACACAGGGATACCCGCGATACCCTTTAAACGCTGCCTTGCCTGGGCCCTTGGCGATGAGTTCCTCGGCAAACTTCTCGAGGTCCATCGTGGTCATCCCAGGTTTCACGTGTTCACGAAGCGCGCTTAAAACTTCGTAAACGACCTGGCCCGAGCGGTACATCTTTTCCAGTTCCGCGGCGCTGCGTAATTGAATTGCCATTTCAGTTTACCGCTCTCCGCGAATACTGCCCACAGCTTGCAGAATGTCCTGGCGAACTTCGTCGACACTCTTTCGTGCATCGATGTCGCAAAGTAGACCTAACCGTCGGTAATAAACCACCAGGGGCGCGGTCTGCTTTTCGTACGCATGCAACCTTGGCCCAACTACTTCTTCACGATCGTCTGGCCGGTGGATCAATTCACCCCCATCGATATCGCACATTCCTTCTACCTTCGGCGGGCGCTCGTAAATATTATAGATCTCGCCGCACACCTTACAAATCCGCCGCCCGGTCATCCGTTTCATCAACACCGAAGTGCCGATGACCATGAAGATGACGAACGGTTGCTTCAGACCATGCTGCTTCAGCAATTCCCCCAGGTATTTCGCCTGAGTTACCGTTCGCGGAAACCCGTCGAACACAAAACCGTGAAAACAATCGGGCCGCTCAATGCGCTCGGCCACCATCCGCAAAATCACGGAGTCGGGAACCAACTCGCCATGATCCATCAGCGGCCTGGCCATCAACCCGAGCGGCGTACCCTTGGCAACATGCTCCCGAAGCATGTCCCCGGTCGAAAGGTGCGGTATCCCGTACTTTTCGGCAAGCCCTTTCGCTTGCGTACCTTTTCCCGAGCCCGGAGGACCGAGAAAAATCACGGCACGATCAAGTTTGGCGACAGGACGCTCGTCCAGCGGCAGCATTTGTTTGCCTTACCTACGGCCGCGCAGTCTACCCTTTCGCGCAAAGCCATCGTAGTTGCGCATGACGAGTTGTGCCTCGAGTTGCTGCACAGTATCCATCGCCACACCGACCACGATCAGGAGCGAAGTACCGCCAAAATAAAACGCAACGCCAAGACCGTTTAAAATCCACTGCGGGAAGTGCCGGTCAAACCAATCGCCGCCCAGCCAAATCGGCAAATGGTTCAAGTGGATACCAGCAATCATCCACTCCGGAAGCAAGCAAACCAGAGCCAGGTACACGGCGCCGATAAAGGTCAAACGCTTCAGGATGCCGCTAATGTACTCCGAAGTGCTGCGGCCCGGACGAATACCCGGAACAAAACCACCGTTCTTGCGCATGTTGTCCGCAACTTCGGTAGGATTGAAAACGATGCCGACATAGAAGAAGGCGAACAATATAATCATGGCCACGTAGGTCACGGTGTAGAGTGGCTCACCCCATTTGAGGGTGTCTGAAATATGCTTTAAAAACGGCCAGCGGCTACCAAGAGCCAGAGCCGCGGTTGCCGGAAACGCCAGCAACGAACTGGCGAAAATCGGAGGAATCACGCCACCGGAGTTTACCCGCAACGGGAGGTACGTCGATTGACCGCCCATCATGCGGCGACCAACAACGCGCTTGGCGTACTGTACTGGAATGCGGCGCTGAGCACCTTCTACGAATACGATAAAGGCCACAACGGCGACCATAAGAAGAATCAGAAGGATGATGGCCAGCGGCGTAAATGCACCCCAAGCCTGGGTCTTGGCCTTTTCATAAAGGTCAAAGATGGCGCGCGGCAGGCCCACCACGATACCTACAAATATGATGAGCGACATGCCATTCCCGATACCTCGCTCACTGATCTGCTCACCCAGCCACATAATGAAGGCCGAACCAGTGGTCAGAGTGAGGATGGTCATCAAAACGAACTTGATGCCCGGGTGATAAACGAGTGATTGCCCGCCTAAACTCTGTGACTGCAAGCCGCCGGCGATTGTGGTGGACTGAATGATGGCCAGCACGATCGTCAAGTAGCGGGTATACTGAGTAATTTTGCGCCGGCCTAGTTCGCCTTCTTTCGAAAGGCGCTCGAGGTACGGAAACACGACCGTCATCAACTGCAAGATGATCGATGAGGTGATGTAGGGCATAATGCCCAGGGCGAAAATCGTCATGCGGCGGGCATTGCCACCACTGAACAAATCAAAGATGCCCAGAACAGACCCAGCCGCTTGTTTGTACAATTCCGCGAGAACGTCTGCGTTGATACCTGGCGTAGGAATGTGCGCACCAATGCGGTAGACCGCCAGAAGACCCAGCGTGAAAAACAACCGGTTCCGCAGATCCTGGATCCGGAAAAGGTTCGCAAATGCAGTCAAGAATCGATTCATACCGGTTCCTCGGAAACCCCGATTACGCTACCACCTCAAACGAGCCACCCGCTCTGGCAATTTTTTCCTTGGCGGAAGCGCTGAAGGCATGAGCGTGAACGACCAACTTGATCTTAAGATCACCATCACCGAGAACCTTGATTGGGTCCTTGGCGCGGCGCACGAAACCATGAGCGCGCAAAAGTTCAGGAGTAACCGTTTCGCCCGCGGGGAACACGTTCAGTTCCTCGAGGTTCACGACCGAATAATTCACTTCAAACCGATTGTGAAAGCCGCGCTTTGGAATGCGGCGGTGCAGTGGCATTTGTCCGCCTTCAAAACCACGGCGGCGCGAATAACCGCGCCGGGACTTCTGTCCCTTGTTTCCGGAGCCGGAAGTCTTGCCCAGCTTCGAGCCAATACCCCGGCCAACGCGAACTTTCTGCTTCCGCGAGCCCGTGGGCGGCCGAAGGGTCGCGAGGGTAACCGGTCGACGAGAATCTTTTTTTGTTTTATCTGCCATGAGTTACTCCACCACTTTCACAAGGTGACGCACCTTGAGGATCATGCCACGTGTTTCCGGCGTATCCTGGCGCTCCACTGTTTGTTGCATACGGCGAAAGCCAAGGCCGCGAATCGTCTGCCGCATATCATCGGTGCAGCCGATAGAGCTCCTGACCCACTTAATTTTTAAAGTGCCAGCGCTCTTCGCGCCTTTTTTCTCGGCTGCCATGAATTATTCTCCTGCTGCCTTTTCCGTTTTCTCACCCTTGGGAGGCCTGCCGCTCATTTGTTCGACAGTCATGGAGCGGGTTTCCGCAACCTGGGCTGCATCTTTCAAGCTGAGCAATGCGGCAAAGGTCGCCTTCACCACATTGTGCGGGTTCGAAGTGCCCAAGGACTTGGTCAGCACATTCTGAATTCCGGCAACTTGCATAACCTTGCGCACGGGACCTCCGGCGATGACGCCCGTGCCTTCCGACGCGGGTTTCAACAATACGTTGGCTGAACCATACCGACCGGTAACCTGGTGCGGAATGGAGCTGCCCTTCATGTTCAACTTAATCAAATTTTTTTTGGCTTGCTCGATTCCCTTTTTGATGGCCATGGGAACTTCACGAGCCTTACCCATACCGAAACCAGCGTGGCCGTGCATATCTCCGACAACCACGAGTGCGGAGAAACTCAAATTCTTACCACCCTTGACGACCTTCGTGACGCGGTTGATGGCAATGACATCATCCTTCAGATCCGAAGGGTTCACTTCGAGCAACCGCCGTACCGACAAGCTATCGCGCAAAATTTGCTTCGACATAAATTAGAACTGTAACCCCGCTTCCCGCGCCGCATCCGCAAGCGCCTTGACGCGGCCGTGATACTTGTAACCGCCGCGGTCGAACACCACTTTGCTGACTCCTACTGCCTTGGCGCGTTCGGCAATAATTTTGCCGACGTTCTTGGCAGCTGCGATGTTTCCACCGCCCTTCAGGCCCTTCTTGACTTCCTTGTCAACCGAACTGGCCGAAACAAGAGTGCGGCCGGTATGGTCGTCAATAACTTGCGTGTAAATGTGCCCGACGGAGCGATAGACGCTCAAGCGGGGGCGGTCGGTAGTGCCAGAAACCTTCATGCGTACGCGAGAGTGAACCCGCTTACGCTGGCCATCTCGAGATAGTCTTTTCACTTGTGACGATGCCACTGTCGTTTCTCCTCTAATACTCTGACCTGTACGCTCGCAAAAAAATGAGCAGCATACACGGACGAAAATTATGTGCCTGCCTTGGCTCCAGCCTTGCCAGCCTTCTTCTTCAATCGCTCACCGGTAATGCGAACGCCCTTCTGCTTATAGGGATCGGGTGGGCGGAGCGAACGCATGTCTGCAGCAACCTGACCGACCTGAGCCTTATCTGCTCCGCTGACGACGATATGGGTCTGCTTGTCGACGGTGACCTGAATGCCCTCCGGAATGTCGAAGGAAATCGGGTGCGATTTGCCGAGAGCGAACGCAACGGACTTGCCTTTCAGTTCGGCACGGTAACCGACGCCAACGATGTCGAGCTCTTTCTTGAAACCCGTGGTTACGCCTGTGACAGCGTTGGCCAGGAGCGCACGAGCTAGACCATGAAGCGCACGATGATCTTCGTTGTCGCGAACGGCTGTGAGTATGCCGTCTTTCTGCTCCAACTTAATTTGCGTCGGCACGAGCACCAGGAGCTTGCCCTTGGGGCCCTGCACTTCAACCTTACCCCCGGCGGAATTGATCTTCACGCCCGCGGGAATTGGAATCGGTTTGCGACCAATACGTGACATCTGTTCAGTCCTCTTCTCTCAAACTCTTTTTCTCAAACTCGTTCTGACTGGTCTAGAGACCGGCCACTACCACTACCACACTTCGCAAAGAATCTCGCCACCGACGTTGGCTTTGCGGGCAGAGCGTCCGGTCATCAATCCTTGCGGAGTGGTGAGGATACTGATGCCGAGGCCTCCGACAACCGGACGAATGTCCGTGCTGCCAAGGTAGCGGCGCTGCCCGGGACGTGAGATGCGCTTCATGCCGGTGATGACGCTGCGGCGATCCGGGGTGTACTTCAGAAATACGCGGAGGGTTTTGCGCGTCTTGTTCTCGTCAACCATTTTGTAGGTCGAAATGTATCCCTCTTCTTTCAGAATGCGGGCGATCTCGGTCTTCAATTTGGAAACCGGAACGTCCACGCGTTGATGCTTGGCGGCCGCCGCATTGCGGAGGCGGGTCAGGAAATCGGCTATCGGGTCCGTCTGCATAATCCTCCTACCAACTCGCTTTCACAACACCAGGGATTTCGCCTTTGAGGGCCATGCCGCGGAAACAAATACGGCACATTTGGAATTTACGGATATAGCCGCGAGCGCGGCCGCAGCAACGGCAACGGTTGCGCACGCGAACCTTGAACTTTGGCTTCTTCAATGTTTTGGCGATCTTAGCAGTGCGTGCCATTTATTGTGCTGCTCCTTTTTCGCGCAACGGAAACCCGAGACCCTTGAGGAGCTCGCGACCTTCCTCGTCATTCTTAGCAGATGTGGTCAACGTAATATTCATACCCTTGATCTTATCAACGCGGGTGTAATCGATTTCCGGAAACACCAGCTGGTCCTTCAGACCAAGCGTGTAGTTGCCGCGGCCATCGAAGGCGTTAGCGGGCAATCCGCGGAAGTCACGCACGCGGGGCAGAACTACGTTGCACAGGCGGTCCAGGAATTCGTACATCCTGTCGCCGCGCAAAGTGACTGCGCAACCGATGGGCATGCCTTTGCGAATTTTGAAGTTCGCAATGGACTTCTTGGCGCGAGTGATCATCGCCTTTTGTCCGGTGATCTGACCGAGTTCGACGGCGGCGGTGTCCAGCAACTTGGCGTTCTGACTGGCTTCGCCAAGGCCGATGTTCACGGTGATCTTCTTAACCTTCGGCACGGCCATAACGTTCTTCCAGCCAAAGCGTTTCATCAGCGCGGGTACCGTTTCTTTGTGATACTTTTCGTGCATTCGACTCTTCATACCAGTTTCATTCCTTCCAAAACCCTACTTGTCGAGCGTGGTGCCGCAGCGCTTGCACGCCCGGACTTTAGTGCCGTCGGGCAGCGTCTGATGGCCGATGCGGGCTTGCTTGCCGCAGCTGCTGCAGACAATCATTACCTTGGAGACATTCATCGCGGCTTCTTTTTCCACGATACCGCCCTTGATGTTCTTGGCGGGATTCGGGCGAGTATGGCGCTTGATGATGTTGGCGTGTTCAACGATGACGGTATTCTTCCGGGGATTTACGGAAAGCACGCGACCGCTTTTGCCTGCGTCCTTGCCAACCATCACGCGGACGTTGTCGCCCTTGCGGATCGTGATGACGTACCGCTTACCTTTTTCGATTCTCTGAGCCATTGCTTACCAAACCTCCGGAGCGAGCGAAACGATCTTGGTGAACTTCTTTTCACGAAGTTCTCTAGCCACAGGCCCAAAAACACGGGTTCCCACCGGTTCGCCAGTGTCGTTGATGAGCACAGCGGCGTTGTCATCGAAGCGGATGTAAGTACCGTCTTTACGACGGTGTTCCTTACGCATCCGAACGATCACGCACTTCACAACCTTACCTTCTTTCACCTGGCTTTCCGGGGTCGCCTCTTTTACCGAAGCGGTAACGATGTCGCCTAGACCGGCCTTCAACCCTGCATCGCCGCCGATGGGGAGTATGCACATGAGTTTGCGCGCTCCGGAATTATCCGCAACTGTCAGCCAAGTTCTCATCTGAATCATAATTCGGCTCCCTTACTTCTTGGCCGACGCGTCGTGCGTCAGCACTTGCTTCAGCCGCCAACGCTTCAGGCGGGACAGTGGCCGCGCGGACGAAATGATGACGGTATCGCCCTGCTTGGCTTCGCGTTTTTCATCGTGCGCGTAAAACTTCTTGGAGATGCGAAGAACGCGGCGATACTTGGGGTGCTGCACCAACCGCTGCACTTCGACGACGATTGTCTTTTCCATCTTGGCGCTGGTTACCTTACCGATGAGCTCTGTACGATCACCGCGCTTGGAATCCGCCACGACTGGTGTTGCTTGTGCTTCCATAGTCATTACGTCTTACCTGCCTTCGCCGGTTTTGCTCCGGCGGTGAATTCTTGCGCACGCAAGAGGGTCTTAACCCGCGCGAGATCTTTTTTCGCGTCACGGAGACGCTTGAGCGCTTCCGCTTGGCCCGTGCTCAACTGAAAACGCAGGCGGAAAATCTGTTCTGCCAGGTCCTTCTCACGCGCCCGTAGTTCCGTTCCGCCTTCTTCGCGGATTTTATCAATGCGCCGAGGCATTAGAGCCCTCCTGTGCGGGAAACGAACTTCGTGGGAATCGGAAGCTTGTGCGACGCGAGGCCCATGGCCTGGCGCGCGGTGGCTTCGTCCACGCCCGCCATTTCAAACATAATGCGTCCGGGCTTGACGACTGCAACCCACTTTTCCGGAGCACCTTTGCCTTTACCCATGCGGGTTTCTGCAGGCTTCTTGGTGTACGGCTTGTCCGGGAAAATCCGGATCCACAATTTTCCACCACGCTTGATGAACCGCGTGATAGCTACGCGAGACGCTTCAATCTGGCGGTCGGTAATCCAGGCATTTTCCATCGCCTTCAAACCGTATTCGCCAAATGCCAGGCTGCCGCCTCGCCAGGCTTTGCCCTTGCGGCGGCCGCGCTGCTGCTTTCGATACTTCACTTTCTTCGGCATCAACATCGTCTTGTTCTCGCTTCCCGGATTCCCATATTCCTACTTCTCTTTCTACCTCGCGCGGTACGCTTTAGGCGGCAACCACGGCAATGGGCTTCGGCTCTTCCTGCTTCTTACGATTCGGAACGTTTTCGCCCTGATAAATCCAGCACTTCACGCCAATCACGCCATACGTGGTGTTGGCTTCCGCGGTGCCATAATCGATGTCCGCTCGAAGGGTCTGCAGAGGCAAACGGCCCTGCAAATACCACTCTTTGCGGGCGATTTCCGCACCGTTTAGCCGTCCGGCAACGCGCACCTTGATACCCTTGCAGCCGAAACGCAGCGCCGAGTCAACGGCCTTACGCATCGCACGGCGAAACGCCACGCGCTTTTCAAGTTGCAGAGCAATCGATTCTGCAACGAGTTGCGCGTCGAGTTCCGGACGGTGCACTTCGACGATGTCAATGTGCACTTCGCGTTTTGTGCGCTTGGAGACTTCCTGCTTAAGTTTGTCGATTTCCGAACCCTTGCGACCGATGATGATTCCAGGACGCGCTGTGGCGATGCGCACAACCAGTTTGTTCGCGGCCCGCTCGATATCGATGGAACTAATTCCCGCGCTCTTCAAGCGGCTCTTCAGTTCCTTGCGCAGCTTCACGTCTTCATGAAGCAAATCGGCGTAGTCTCGATCGGCGTACCAGCGCGACTTCCATGGCTTGTTGTAGCCCAGGCGAAATCCGTACGGGTGAGTTTTCTGTCCCATTACTTCTTTCCCTTCTTCCCCGGCGTCTGCTTGCCGGTCAATGCCTTGCGAACCCTGCGAGCGGTACCGCGGACACCTTTTTGGGCTTCTGCCTCAGCCTGAATCGCGGCAACACGTTCGGCTGCGGCGACGTGATGTTCAGCCACACCCACCCAGATATGTGCCGTGCGCTTCTGGTAGCGGAATGCACGGCCCATCGGCGCGGGACGCAACCGCTTCCAACGAGCGCCTTCGTTTACGAAACACTTGGAAACAAACAACTGATCCACATCGAGTGGTGCACCGGCATCTTCGGCTTTGCGTTCCGCGTTTGCGATAGCGCTGCGCAGCACTTTCTCGATGTGCTTGGCGGCGCGCTTGGGCGTAAAACGAAGCGAGTGCAAGGCGTCTTGTGCTTTCTGCCCGCGAATGAGGTCGATCACCAGGCGCGCTTTCTGCGGAGACATCCGCACATGACGCGCGATGGCGTGAGCTTCAATGGAACCCGGATTTGTAATTAGGTCAGCCATGTTTTATGCCTTCGGCGCTGCTGCCGCTGGTGCCACGCCGCCTCCTGCAGGAGCCGCGCCTGCCGCCTTCTCTAACGCCACCTTAACAGAGTGGCCTTTGAAGGAACGGGTTGGCGCGAACTCGCCCAGCTTGTGTCCGATCATCTGTTCGGTCACATAAACCGGGATAAATTTCTTTCCGTTGTGCACGGCGATCGTGTGCCCAATCATATCGGGCACGATCGTGGAGCGCCGCGACCACGTTTTAATGACTTTCTTCTCGCTGCGCGTGTTCAGTCCTTCAACCTTTTCGCGCAGGTGGCCATCGACAAACGGCCCTTTTTTCGTTGAACGTGCCATCGCTTGCTTATTCCTCCACGCGGCGCAAACGGCCCCATTGGGCGTGCCGCATTTTCTTGAATCCCCGCACCGGACCAGGTACTCGATGCGACTTCGGACAGAACGGGCAAACAAATCGTGTGCCGAGAGCGTTCGGCGTACGATCCACGATCACCGACCAGCCCGGCTTGCAAAGCTTGTAAAGCACCGGCTCAAGCGGTACGGCCAACTTGGCCGCGGATTTCACGGCAGGTTTCGGCGGCGCTACTTTCACGGCTCGCTTGACGACTCTCTTGCTCACTCGCTTGACTGGACGCGTCCTTCGTGCTCCACCGCGTGTTGTCCCTGTCGCTCGCATCGTTCCGCTCTCCCCAACCAGTTCTAAAATCGCCAGCCAGGAACTGCGATTGCCCTCTTCGATTACCCTGGGCGCTTTCGCTAGGGATCACGCCCCGTCTGGTTCTAACATCGTGTTAGCTGCGTGTCTCTTCCCGAGAAGAAACGCGCAACGCAAAATTGTTCTTACTTACGCCGCTGCGAGATCATGCGATCTGTTCGCTTGTTGTGGCGTGTCTTCTTGCCAAGTGTCGGAAAAGCCCAAGGAGTAACAGGGTGATTCCCTTTGACTTTACCTTCACCACCTCCGTGTGGGTGATCCACAGGGTTCATGGCCACGCCCCGAACGGTTGGCTTCTTACCCATCCAACGTGTGCGCCCGGCCTTGCCGTATGTTTGATTCTCGTGGTCCAGGTTACCGACTTGGCCAACCGTTGCACGACAATCGAGCGAAAACTTGCGAACCTCACCGGAAGGCATCTTGATGAGAGCGAGATCGCCTTCTTTGCTAAGCAGTTGGGCCGAGGCGCCAGCCGTTCGAACCGCCTGGCCACCGCGTCCGGGATAAAGCTCAAGATTGTGCAACATGGTACCTGGAGGAATGTTGCGGATCTTCAAGGCGTTACCTGGAAGTATGTCCGCGGCTTCCCCAGTCGAAACCGTTGCGCCGACTTCGAGTCCTACTGGATGAAGGATGTAGCGCTTGTCGCCATCCGCGTAGTGCAGTAGTGCGATGTTGGCGCTACGATTCGGGTCGTACTCGATCGCGGCAACCGTCGCCGGGATGCCTTCTTTATCGCGGCGAAAATCGACCACACGATACTGCTTCTTGTGGCCTCCGCCGCGGTGCCATACCACGATTTCCCCGTGGTTATTGCGGCCGCCGGTGCGCTTTTTCGGCTCGAGCAGATTTTTTTCAGGCGTTTGCTTGGTGATCTCGCTCTTATCGAGCACGGTCATAAACCGTCGTGACGCCGTATACGGATTAAAGCTCTTCAGTGCCATCTCTTGCCTCTACCTTTTAAATCTATCCGCCCGCTTGGCGGCTCTGCTTCACCGAAATTACAAATTCTCCGAGTACTCGATCATCTTCTCGCCTTCGGCGAGCTTCACGTACGCCTTCTTCCAATCGCGGCGGTAGCCTTCATTCTGGCCACGGCGGCGCATTTTGCCGAAAAAGTTGGCGGTGCGAACGTCGGAGACCTTCACTTTGAAGATCTGCTGCACGGCTTCCTTGATCTCGGTCTTGGTCGCACCCGCTGCAACTTCAAAAACCACGGTGTGCTGTGTTTCCTTAACGCCCAAACCTTTTTCCGTGATGATCGGACGGCGAATAATCTGATAGTGGGGGGCTGCCATGATTTATCCCTTCCCCTTCTTAGGAGCCGGCTTTTTTGCAGTCGCCGTCTTCTTGGTCGCTTTTTCTGCCTTGGCCCTGGGCGCCGCTTCTTTCCTCGGCGTTGCCGGGGTTGCGGCAGGTGCAATGGTTTCTACGTGTGGTGCAGAAACCGATTCATGATTCGGATCGAGTGTGCGCACCAGTCGAGCCACTGCATCCTTTGAAAGCAACAAACGATCGTGACGAAGCACGTCGTAAGCCTGCAAAGTGTTCGTGGACGAAAGCTTCACCCCAACCATATTGCGGCTGGCCAATTCCAAATTGCGGTTTTCTGTCCCAGCGACAAGCAATGCCGTCTTCTCGGCATTCAATTTACCAAGCGCCAGACGAAGCGTCTTAGTCTTGTGCGTTTCGATAGCCCACGCTTCAATGACGACGAGCTTCTGCTCTGCGAGCTTTGCCGAAAGAGCCGAGCGCAACGCACCAAGCTGCATTTTCTTCGGCAAGGCGTATTCGTAAGAGCGCGGCTTCGGACCGTGAACCGTCCCTCCATGGCGCCACAACGGAGAACGGATCGAGCCAATACGCGCGCGTCCCGTGCCCTTCTGCTTCCAGAGCTTGCGGCCCGCGCCACTGACTTCGCTCTTATCCTTGGTCTTGGCGGTGCCGCTGCGAAGCGAGTTAAGATACCAACGCGAAGCTTCGTGCAGCAAGTGCTCATTGATCTCTGCGCCAAAAACCGTGTCCGCCAGCTCTACCTGGCCGACCTTCTTGCCATCCAGATTGATTACATCCACGACCGGCATAATTTCGCTTCCTTCTCTCGTTCCTGAAACTTTTAAATCCAGACCGACTTACTTACTTTCTTGCTTTCGAGGCTTTTACGTTCTTGGCCTTGCGAATGAAAATGTATTGGCCAGCGGGACCCGGGACCGAACCGCGAACGAGCAACAGATTCTCGTCGCTGTCCACCTTGATCACTCTCAAGTTCTTCGCAGTCACCTGCGCATTTCCCATATGACCCGGAAAATGCTGGTTCTTCCAGACGCGCGACGGAAACGAACTGCCGCCGATACCGCCCGGAGCGCGATGGAACATTGAACCGTGTGTCGCGTCGCCGCCCGCATAGTGCCAGCGCTTCACCCCACCGGCGAAACCCCGGCCTTTGCTGACGCCCGTGATGTCGACCAGTTCGCCCGCCGCAAAATTTTCAACGAGGACACGGTCGCCCACTTTCGTTTCGTCCTTCGATTCTGCAATGCGAACTTCCTGCAGAACCTTCATGGGCGCTACGTTGGCCTTCTTAAAGTGCCCGGTCATCGCCTTGTTTACACGCTGCGGCTTGACGAATTCCACCAAACCTAGTTGCGCGGCGTCGTACCCATCTTTGGCCTTGGTTCGGCGCTGAACTACCACGCACGGACCCGCTTGCAAAACGGTACAGCCAACGAGGTTGCCGTCTGTTGCAAAAACCTGCGTCATCCCGAGCTTGATTCCGATAATGCCTTCGACTGCCATTTTCCTTTTCTCTCTCTCGCAGCATGTCCGCTCCAGGCGAATATTGGCTGCGTGCTACATAAAATGACGGCGTAAACCGTCCCAAAAACTACTTGCCTGCGTGGCCGAATGCCTTGATTTCGACGTCCACTCCAGGAGGAAGATCGAGCTTCATCAGCGCGTCTACCGTGTCCGGTGTAGGTTCGAGAATGTCGATCAGGCGCTTGTGGGTGCGCATTTCAAACTGCTCGCGCGACTTCTTGTCCACGTGCGGCGACCGCAATACCGTCCAGCGGTTGATGGTTGTGGGCAGAGGAATCGGACCGGCGACATCGGCGCCGGTCCGCTTGGCCGTTTCCACAATTTCCCGTGTAGATTGGTCAAGAATTCTGTGATCATAAGCCTTCAAACGAATGCGAATTTTGTCACCTTGTCTCATAGGATTACTCGATAATCTCCGTGACCGCACCGGCGCCAACCGTGTGGCCGCCTTCACGAATCGCGAACCGCAAGCCCTTTTCCAGAGCTACCGGGGTTATCAGGGTCACTTCGCAGCTCACGTTGTCCCCCGGCATCACCATTTCCACTCCTGCCGGCAACTTCATATCCCCCGTCACGTCCGTGGTGCGGAAGTAGAACTGCGGACGATAGCCCGAGAAAAATGGGGTGTGCCGTCCGCCTTCTTCC
>DATFZN010000067.1:0-3833 GCA_035314425.1 Candidatus Acidiferrum sp.
ACCTAAAAATACTTCGATGATTTGGAACATAACACTTCCCCGGTCTTTAAGATTATTTCAAAAGGGTGGAACCTGTCGGCTTTCACCAGGGCTCGAACGCCGTCACTGATCATTCGATTACGGTACCATAATCATTTAGGAAAGCAATACGCGCTTCCGGTCGATCATGCGCGCGCTCTTTATACGCCAGGGGCTGTCTTATCCTCTTTCAACCATTGCCGTAATGCACCTTCGATAACACGACTTCGATCCAGCTTTCGCAGTTTAGCGACTGTGTCGACCGCGGAAATCACTTCACTATCCAAACGAATTTTAACTGCAAAACGGCCCGGTTGTATCGGAGGACGGCCGGCACCGGGGCGCGGACCTCCCGGCCTGCTTTTCTTCTTGGCGGCAACCTTGGCTTTGCCCTGTTTTGGAGGCGGCATCCTTGAAAATGGTACTGAAACGCAGAAACAAGAGCAATACCGGCCACAAGCAAACGATGTCCGTTGGAAGCGACGCTCACTTCGAACGCATGCTTGTCTGAGCACTGTCCATTGGCTTAGAGCCTGTTCGCTAAAGGTACTCTGGATTTTAAGGTACTCCGGATTTGGAACGAAATGCGGAGCTCCGCACGGGACAGCCTTCGTAGCGCTCGGGCGCAAGTGATAATAGCCAGAGAATCGTTGAATGCGGCTATCTTGGCGAACGCGGAAAATATCGCAGACATTCAGACAAAAGCGACCAACCTGGCGAATGCACTCAGCACAAGTACGGTTCAGATGGCACTGCATCGGGCGAAGATTAATGCGGTGCTCACACCCGAACAAAGAGTTGCGCTTTATAAGGCCATAAGACGGATGCGTCCGTGGAATCGCCGCCGCGGTGGCGCGGAGAGAGGCCCCGGGCAACAGCAGCGTCGGTGGCAAAGACAAGACCAGTTGCCACAGCAAACACCCGCAGCCCGCAAGATAGCCAAACCCCAGCTACTCCCAACAGCTAAAGATTGAGCTACTAACTGTTTGGGTCAAGCCGCCAAAGCATAAAAGAGCATAGTCCCACTCTTGCCCGACGTGCTCGGCCTCGACTTCATTCATGTCCGGCCTGAACGACAACATCAGCTGCTTTTTTGCGCGCGTGCCCCGGATACCACGCGGTGAACCTGAACGCCGCTGCTAACGCGGCGACTGTAACCACGATATCGACCCAGAAGGGCACCGCGGGCACAAAGACGACCGCAGCGTGTGTCGCCACCATCGCCGCGAAGGCACCAGTCCACGCCCAGGCGATCCGGCGATTGATGGTTAGAAAGAGCGGCGCATGCCAATATTGTTCGGGGACGCGCTCGCGGGCGTACTGCAGAGTGAAGGGGCGTCCAGCCGCGAGCAAAGCCAATACGATTGCCAGCAGGCCGGCGTCCACTGCCAACCGGACTGCCATAACCGTCCACTTCGAATGTGCCGCTGACGTGAAGACCGCCAGGGCAGCAAACAGCAAGACGGTACCCAGTTCCAACACTTTTGGCGAGCCGCTACGAGCCCAGTTTCGACCCGCATTTAGCAGGGCGACAATGGCTACTGGTCAGTGATCTATGTTCGTGAGGGAGATTCTTGGTATCCGTCTCAGGCGGCGACAAGTTTCGACGATCGAAATGATGGCGGCGACTCACCGATGCGTTTCGATTAGCCCAAGCGGCGGGGATCAGGTGTGCAGTTTAGTTGATTGCGCGGTCAGCCAGTCCCGGCAGGATTGAGCCCAGATCCATTATTCGTGGCCATTCGCGTCCATTCACGGTTCAAAAGAGTTAGCGCTGACCGCGAGTGCATCGAGCAAGGCACGCACCGATTTCGCGGTTCGCCCGCGTTGCCAGACGACGAGAAAATCCCAGGTGGCTTTGGAATCGGAAAGTGGCACCATCGCGACACCGGCCACGGGAAAACTCTTGAGGTAGGCAGGGACCAAGGTGACGGCGCCTTCGCTTCCAATCAGAGTAAACATATTCGAAACACTGGCCGCTTTCTGCACGAATTTCGGCCGGAACCCAGCTCGACGACAGAGTTGAGTGATGCAGCGGTCGCGTCCCGGCAGATCTTCCTCGGGCGAGCTGATGAAGCGTTCTCCGCGCAGTTCCTTCACCGAAATGCGTTCTCTCGAAGCCAACGGATGATCGGCTGGCATGACCGCAACAACCGCTAATGTGGTCAGCTTACGAATGTAAAACTCGCTGGAAAGCAGAGCGCCCTCTTGGCCGATCAGCGCGAGATCAATTTCTCCTTTGCGTAACGCTACGATCTGTTCACCAGGCGAAAGATCCAACAGTTTGACCTTCACTTCGGGATGGGTACGACGTAAAGCGGACAGGGCGGGATCAAGAAACGCCTGAGCGGCGGATCCGAGGTAGCCCAAGCGAATCAGGTCACGTTGACCACGGGCAAGCCGACGCGCTTCGTCAAGTGCGGCATCATAGTCGGCGAGGACGCGTGGCAAGGATTTTGTCAAGGCGTATCCGGCATCGGTGGGACGAATCCCGACAGCAGTGCGTTCGAGCAGTGCTCCCCCAATCTCGTTCTCGAGTACTTGCATCTGCCGGGAAAGCGCGGATTGCGACATCCGCAGGCGCAGGGCAGCGCGATTGAGACTTCCTTCCTCAAGAGCAACCAGGAACGCCCGCAGCTGAGCTACCATAAAGCCAGGATATGCGTAAGACGCATAACTGCAATCTTAAAGCGACATTAGTCGGAGTTCTGTCGGCCGACTAGGGTCGAGTTGTTCGAAAAACACAAACTTTACAAACCATGAAAGCACTGAATTTGCTGTTCAAGATTGACAATAATGTTTCCACTCTCCTGCTTCGATTACTGCTGGGCGTAGTGTTTTTTCCGCATGGCGCTCAGATGGCCCTTGGCTGGTTTGGTGGCTACGGGTTCAGCGGTACGATGGGGTTCTTCACCGAAACGCTCCATATTCCGGCCCCGTTCGCCTTCCTGGCGATCGCGGCGCAGTTTGCCGGAGCGATCGCATTAATTCTCGGCCTGTTCACCCGCGTGGCGGCCCTCGGCATCGCAGTGAACATGCTGGTCGCCGTGGCGATGGTACACGCGCAGTATGGTTGGTTCATGAACTGGTTTGGCAACCAGAAGGGTGAAGGTTTCGAGTATCACCTGCTGGCCATCGGCATAGCCATCGTTTTGATGATCCGCGGAGGGGGCAAATGGGCCGCAGATACAGTCATAGAAAACTGGCTTGGCGCGCCGGTTTCCAGCAGAGCAAGCGTATGAAGGATACTGCTTTTGACCTAAACTCCGAACATGACGCAAACCACAGATTGAGGCGATTACACAATTCAATTGGGTTAAGCGTGAATATCGGAATCTCAGTCTACACTGCGCAAGTCCTATGAACATCACCGGTCTTCATCATGTTACCGCGATTGCCAGTAATCCGCAGCGTAACCTCGACTTCTACGTTGAATTGCTCGGGCTCCGATTGGTTAAGCGGACCGTCAATTTCGATGACCCGAGCGGTTACCATTTTTACTTTGGTGACGCGGCCGGTACGCCAGGGACACATCTCACGCCGAGACGCCAATATTTGAACAGGAACTCTTAGTTAGAGGCGATTTTGAGTAGAGATCGCAGAAATAGTGGTGGCACTTAAGAAAAGCTCACGCTGAGCAAAGTTCGCCGACTTCATCCACAGAAAGCTGGCACTAATGTTAAAATCGCTATTGAAAAGAACAAACGACCTGAGCGCTCTTATCCTGCGCATGCTGCTGAGCGCAGTCTCTATTCAGCATGGCCCTCAGCAGGTGCTTGGGCGGTTCGGCCGCCTGAGCGTCGAGTTGCGATGGG
>DATFZN010000068.1:0-14762 GCA_035314425.1 Candidatus Acidiferrum sp.
GGTCATGCCCTTGGCGCGCAGATCAAGAGTGGTGGCGATGAAATTCAGTGCCCCGAGGAGCGATCCGATGCAGAACAGGGCAATCGACAGACCCCACAAACTTTCGCCGAACTGCATCCCCGGCCCAGCATCCTTACCGACCGCACTGAGCGGCGCATAAGAGGTCCATCCTGCGATAGGCGGGCCATCGGGAATAATAAAAGCGGTAATGAGAACAAGAAAGGCAGTGAACGTCACCCAAAAGGACATCATATTGAAGCGAGGGAAAGCCATGTCTTCGGCGCCAATTTGAATTGGTAAGAAGTAATTGCCGAATGCCGCAAACGGTGCGTTGGTTAGGACGAAGAAAACCATCAACGTGCCATGCATCGTCAGCAGCGAAAGATAATATTCCGGCGTCATGACACCGCCTGGCGCGCCCACCTTTGATAGCAGCTCCAGGCCAGGGACTTTAGCGTTAGGCCAGACGAGGTGGAGCCGCATCAACCACGAGAGGGCCATTCCAAGAAAGACAGCGACAAGGGCCAAGCCATAATACTGTTTGCCGATTACCTTGTGATCCAAACTGAAGACATGCTTACGGATAAACCCTTCCGGGGGAGCATGCACATGAGCCTGGGGTACTGAAGTCTCCTGCATCTGAGCACCTCGCAAAATAAAAGGCTAAAGTTTGCCGAACAAAAGCTGAACCCAAACTGCATGGACCGAATTACTGGGCTGCTTCCTGAGTCTTCATCCACTTGTCGTAGTCTTCCGGAGACATGACATTCAGGTACGCCTTCATGTTGTAGTGGCCTAAGCCGCACAACTGCGTGCAGATAATTTCATACTTGCCGACCTTGGTGGCAGTAAAGTGAATGGCCAAATCAAGGCCAGGCACGAAATCCTGCTGAATGCGCAGCTCACGAACGTAAAAGGAATGTCCGACATCTTTGGCGTGCATGAGGAGCTGCACTTCACGATTGGCGGGAACAACTAGCTCGCCTGACACAACATCATCCCGCGCTTCTACTTCGTTTGCCGGATCCAACCCAAAATAGTTTTGGTTTCCTTCGTCGATTTTGTCGGGATGGATGGCACCGAATTTGCCATCAGCGCCAGGGTATCGGAAATAGTAAGCGAACTGGCCAGCCTGCGCCTGAACCTGCAATGCATCCGGCTTAGGCGCCGTGAAATAGACACTTCCCCAGGCCTTTTGTCCCATTACACCCAAGGCGAGAATTTCCGTGCCTACAAAAAGGATGGCAGCGATGACCATGACCTTCGCACCGCCGGGAAAGGTCTTCAGCGGACTGCCCGCCTTGCGATTGGTAAAGACCCAGACGAAGTATGCCAGGACCAATTGGGCGCCAAGAAAGGAGAGACCCGCTTCCCACATCGTTTCGTGCAACTGCTCGTCAATCAAATGACCGTGAGTGGATATGTCTTCCGGCATCGCATACTTGTTGCTGATGATCGGGTATGCTGATGCCAGAGCGATAATCACTAAGACCACTGCAAAAATCTTGCCCATTGTTCCTCGCCTCCGCCCAAGTACGTGGACGATTCACAAACTGACCGCCTGGATGCGGTAGAACCCCTGGCCCAAAGAAAAAACCAAGCCCTAATCAATAGGGCTTGGCTTTGAAGGTGAACGTAATGGTCTTCGTTTCCGTTCCGCCGATCGTGACATCTTGTGTCTGCTCGCCGTAAGACTCCTGCCAAGCAGTGATGGTGTACTTGCCCGGGGGAAGATTGGCCAGACTGAACTCACCTGATTCATTGGAAACGGAGTAATGAGAATTCTTGAGCACTGCAAAGTTCCCGTGCATCCAAGGATGAATATTGCATTTCACCGGAATGAACTCCGCCTTATCATACTTTTCCGTAATGGGAGGAGAGCCCGGCGGTTGAGACTTGTTCCACTCGCGGTTCAACTTTGGCAGAGGGTGAATGTTGTGTGAGGTTTGATCCTCATTGGTAATTTTGAGTTCCTGGTTGACCTGGAATGCTAGGGTGTGGGGGATATAACGGCAGCCCTTCTGATTGAACACCGCAGCCGAAGAAGGACCAGCATCGTCCGGAGCGCCAGCCGAGACATACACAACCACATCGGCTAAGGTATTTCCCGGACCGGTTTCGACGGTCTGGGCGAGTGGAGGTGTGGTGTACATTTTCGCGCACGATGGCTCTTTGGACATGTCGATCGGCTTCATTTTCGCCGGCGTACCTTCGTAGGTCACCTTTCCGGTAATGGTACCGCCGCTCGGCCCCGGCCCCGCAAAAGCTAGGGCGGAGGTGGCTAGCATGGCCATTCCCGCGAGCACTACATGCTTGATCGTCATTCGATTCTTACTCCTAAACTGCTAAAGCAACAAGTTACGGCTGGATTCCTGAACCCGTATAGGTGTTCTCGACTTTCTTTGCGTTTACAATCGCCGCGCCTTCCTTCGTGCCCTCCCACATCGTGAGTTCCGGGCTCTTATTGTAGATCTGCAAGGTGCGGAGGAAGTGGACCAAGTCCCAAGCCTCATCCGGCTTGACCACGTCGGCGAAGGAAGGCATCGGAGTCCCATCCACGCCGGTCATAAAGATGCGGTACAGATCCTGGTTGGTGCTACCACATTTGGCGCGATTGGAAGAAGTGAAATTGTAGGGACGAATGGGTTGGTCGTTGCTGTCGGTCAGAGTGGATGCCGAAGGACCATCGCCGCGGCCTTCCTGACCATGGCATTTCCAGCATTCCAGTTTCTGGAAGAGTTCTTGTCCGTGCTGGATGCTGGCAACGGTTAGCGCTGGTTCGGCTGGGATATTGATGGGATCGCCAGGCTTCTCGGTCTTGAAGCGTGGGGAGAAGGATTTGATAAAGGCCACGAGGTCGGCGCGGTTTTGTTTGGTGAGCGTTTTCCAGCTGGGCATGTTGGTGAAATTGAACCCTCGGTATAAGGAATTATAAAGATCGGAGTCCAGCGGAAGAGTTCCGGTCGGGGTAGAGCGGCACTTGAATGTTCCTTGAACGAAGTTGCGCGGACTTGGGGTAACGTACGGTGCATTTTCCCCATTGCCATCGCCTCGGGCCCCATGACAGCCCCAGCAGTAACGGTAGTACAACGGTCGTCCTTGATCGGCATGCCCGGTCAGGTCTCCAATTTGCGATTCCATTTCTTGGGCAGACGAAAGCACGGGAAGTAGCAGCGTGGCGACGAGCACTAGATAGAGCTTTTCGATACATAGTCTCTTCATGATCGTCTCCTTAGAATGCGAAGTCGAAACCAAACAGCAAGCTGCTGGTGGTTACGTTGGGATTAATGGAAGGAACAGGCGCGGAACCTTTTTGCCATTCAATTGCGTATTCCGCATGATAGGCGAAACCGGCGCGGCTCGAAATGAAGGGGTAGTAACGCATCCCGAAAGTCAGGACGTCGATGTTGCCGTAGTTGCCGGCATAGGAAGGTAGCGCTTGTTGAGACATGCGGACCAGTTCGTAGCGGTTGATGAGAATTATCTGCGGGTTAAACATGTAGTGTGACTCGAACAGCCCGCCGTTCCAGACCGGAGAGCGAGCACCCGCAGGCAGCGGCATATTTGCGGGGGTCATTGTGCCGAGATAAGCGTTGTCTGAAGAGTGGAAGAATATGGTGGTGATATCAAACTTCTTGATGTACCACTGTCCGATCAGACCGACGCGCTCAATGGGCTTACTGCCGACCGCAGTTCCGGCCACGGGAGCCCCGCCGCTAGTGTATTGGTAATACGTGGGCTCTGCGCCTATAAACGCGAAACCGCCCACGCGCTGCAGGCCGAGGCTGCCGATTTCAAAGGCCTGGCTAGCTGCAAAATAGCCACCATATTGATTGCCGGTCGGAAGACCAGGGTTGCCTTCATTTTGACTGATGAGCGTAGCGGAAACCCGAGTGCGGTCATCCTTCGAATGGCCCATCCATTCAAGACCGTCCTGGTTGTCACCAATGCCGAATGTGTAAAAGGGAGCACTGGGGTAGCCCTCTGAAAGCGGTTGAAAGTGGTAATTGGTATAGGTGCCGGCCACGTTGGTCAAAGTGAGAATGCGCTTCTCAGAGAGTAAGTTATCGAGCTCGAACTTACCCATCTTGATGTTGAGCCAACTGCTGCCGAAAATATTGTCGATGCGCGCCCAGACGGACTCGAAGTGAAAATTCCCAGATGAGTCCGATGACGGCAAGACGTAAAAACTGTAGTTCTTGGCAAGAGTTCCACCGGTGTGGAAGTCCAAACCGCTCCAATCGAAACCGTTCGTGGTTATTTTGGCTTGTGACGCGGTGGGAGTCCCCTCGACAGTAGGACCGTCGACAGGCGCAGCGCTGGTGCTCTCACGGTGCCAGTAAGGAGTAATGCGAAAGGTTGCCGGCCAGTAGGCCGCCTGCTGGAATATAGGGGCGTCGCGGTCGTTCCCCATCTGAAAGCCGTTGTCTTTGAATTGCTGGCCGAACGGACTGAGCATTGGCCAGGCCTCATGGCAGGCCGAGCAAGGCATTCCATATTTACGAGCAAACGCGGGAAGAGCGGAGGCCGGCCGGCAGTCCACTAAAATCAAAGCAAGAAGGAATACAGCGTGACAAGCAACCGTGGTGATCCGAGCCCCGTTTGAACTAATCCCTACAGCACCCCACCGTTTCATACTGCCTCCTCTGATCGTCGAGCGAAACGAACATCGAGCAGTCAAAATTGACTACCACCAGTCAATTAAGTTTTCCGTAGGGAATCTGAATGGAGTACGCCAACACGCATGGGATCCTCAACCCCAGATAGGTGTGGCGTGAAGCTATGTGCTCAACTGTTATCCACCGAAAATCAGCCACCCTCTCTCCGTCACGAGTTTGGTTGGCAGAATTTCGATTCCCTGAACCGGGGGCATCCTACTCCTACTCTTTCTCGCAATGCAAGAGATTTCTTGCTTGCATCAAAAAATTCGTTGAAGGCAGTGGCTCGGTCGGTTACAAGGTTCGAGACTTGTGCAGAAAGTCAATTTGACAGAGCAGGCGCTTCGCGTTACACAGTAGACGCACAGAGCATATGAAGACACAAAAGCAATCCGCCCACAAAAATCACATCTGTCGTTGCTGCGTGGCGGTTTTTCTCGCCTTGGGCTTTGCCGGTTGCTTGCCTTCTCGCCTGGTTGTCGCGAGAGATCATCCCGTAGCCACGGCCGGACTAGTACGAGAATTTTCGGCATCCCCTGAATATGTTCGCCAAGGAGTGCAAACGGTTCTGCACGACCAGATCATTCACGGCACACTCGTCTATGACAAACAGCCCATCCTGAGAGGCGCCGAAGTGGTCGACTCCAGCCCTCTCTTTGAGCCTTGGACTGGGCCTGGGCAGGTGTACTACAAAATTCTGAATAACGCGATCGCTCCCCGGCACTTTGTGGAAAGCGCCGATCAGGGCACGATCGCTGTGCGGTATATAGTGATTCCGGTAAACGGAGAACGCACACGTGTGCAGATCAATGCCGTCTATGTGGAGTCTGCGCATCACGTCGTGCATCTTTCCGATGGCAATGTCGAGAAAATGGAGATGAAAGAGATCAAAGAGCGCATCGATGAGATCGAGGAGGCTGCCGTAACTGCGGCGGAGGAACGGCGCAGGAAAACGAGCGCGGAGATCGTTCACCAGACGTACGTCCGGCAAAAGGAAGACGAGACGACCCGGCTGGGCACGGCGGAAGCGTCGGAAAAACAACTCCAACAACAGGTCGATTCCTTGCGGCACGAGCTCGAGCGAGTCGTCAAAAAGCCTGGTGCTGAGCTAAAGGCCGCACCCTTTGCTTCTGCCGCGTCGTTGAAATCCTTGGCGGGCGGAGCGGAGTTGGTCATTCTGATTGTTACGCCCCACTGGCTTGGAGTGGAGACAACCGAAGGCCAGCGCGGCTGGATACAAGTGGAGCAGCTGGAGCAGGTGCCTTGAAAAGATTCGCGAGAAATTTGTCATACTTCCTGGCCTTTTTATTGTTCTTCGCGACCGCTTCACGGCCGGCTCTCGGACAGACGGCCAATTCCTACGGGCGGAGCTTCTTCAAATCCAAAGCGGATGTCGATCAGGCCTTGAAAGAATTGCAGGTTTCCGCCGGAGAAAAGCTGCCAATACTGGACGGATTCGTGGGGGAAACGGAAAAGCCGCTCGACAGGTACGAACGTGGTTTTTGCCGATTTACCGTAGAAGTCGTGCCGGGCGAGAATCAGACGACTGTGGTCACCCTCAAGGCCAAAATCACCGCTTGGTATGCGGACCGCGATGTGGCCAAATCCGGGTATGAAGTTCTGCCGTCAAATGGAAGGCTCGAACTGGATTTTCTGGACCGGCTAGAAGAAAAGCTAACGGGAAAGTCCGTAAACTCGATTGCCAATAACCGGGCGAACACCCTCACTCCAAAGCCCAAGCTGGATCTATCGGGTGCGGGAATTTCGAATACGACTGTTGTACGCGACAGCTCACCACCAACCGATGAAGTTTCCGAGCTGCGCGCAGAGCGCTTGGCGCGTGAAAGGCGAGTGCAGCAATTAACAGCGCAGTTGCAAAATCTGCAGGAAATTCAGAAGAACCAGGCCAAACCGCAAAGTCTGCTGATCATTCAGAAATCAGCAACCCCGATCTACGCAAAGGGCAGCACGGAAGCAAAGGTGTTGTTCCAGGCGTCACAGAATGATGAATTCGAATTTCTGGATGGAGATAGCGAGTGGATTCATATCGCGATTTCTGGAGATTCCCGCGGGTACGTCGAGCGGAGTGCCGTGGAACTCTCAGAGTTCCTGCTTGGAAAATTAGAATCGGCTTCAGGCCCGGACCCGCTGGAAAAATTCACCGCATTTCGCATCGAACGAGAAGAGATAGGGGCATTTCCGGGAAGCTGGCCGGGCTTGGCCGGCAAAAACGTAAAGATTTATACGGTTTTGCCGGTCTCGACAAATCCCAAAGAAGCAGGCCCTGCGGCCCGCTTGAACTATGCATACTTACTTTTTCAGCGCGGTGCGAAAGAAGCCGCCGGCTCCACTTCTGCTTTGCAGGGGGTGGTAGTGATTTACGATTCGGCCGACGGTGGAATTCTTGGCGCGACTCTCCCGGAGATTGAAAAAGTGTCCGCCAGGGGAATCACCCGGGAAGCCTTCTGGGCTGAGAGTTATCTAGATCCCGAAGACGCCTTCAGGCCCGCAGGAAAATAGCTGAACATCACTTCAAAATTGTTGTAAATTCCCATTCGAAGAAGAATGCTCCGGATCTATCGTCTCGAGCGCAGTGTGGAAGAGGACCGGCTCATGCAGAATTTGAACGCAGCAATCGTGGGACTTGGATTTGTGGGGCGGGCTCACCTCGATGCCTTGCGCCGACTGGGAATTCCGGTGCTAGGCATTTTAGGCAGCACACCCCAAAGAACGAAAGAAGCGGCAGCGGCCCTCGACGTGCCGCGGGCTTATTCTTCTTTGGAAGAACTAGCCCGTGACGGCTCGCTGCAGGTGGTGCATCTTTGTACGCCCAATTACCTGCACTTCGAGGAAGCCAGCCAGTTGCTGCGGGCCGGAAAGCATGTCCTCTGCGAAAAACCGCTGGCGCTTGATTCCCGCGAATCCGCCGCACTGGTTTCTCTCACCAAGGAAGTCAATCTTGTTGGCGGTGTTGCCTATAACCTGCGTTACTACCCGCTCTGTCAGGAAGCGCGTTCACTGGTCAAGAGCGGCGGAGTGGGGCAAGTGCGCTTGGTTCATGGAAGCTTTTTGCAGGATTGGCTGCTCTATCCCACGGACTGGAACTGGCGCCTGGAATCGAAACTAGGCGGCGAGTTGCGGGCGGTTTCCGATATCGGCACGCACTGGCTGGATTTGATGATGTGGATTACCGGGAGCACGGTATCGGGTCTTTGCGCCGACTTGGCCACGGTGATGCCGTCACGTCAGCGACCCAAAGGGCGCGTGGAGAGCTTCCAGAAAGCGGAGAGCACGGATACGGAAGAAATGCTGATTTCAACGGACGATTACGCTTCCGTACTGCTGCATTTTGAAAATGAAGCCCGCGGGGTGATGACAGTTTCGCAGGTGAGCGCAGGACGCAAAGCCCGGTTGTGGTTTGAGATTGATGGCAGTGAAGCATCGCTGGCGTTCGATTCGGAATGTCCCAATTCGCTTTGGATCGGGCGACGCGACCGTGCCAGCGAACTGCTTCCGAAGGATCCCGCTTTGCTTTCGCCAGAAGCTCGCGGTTATGCCGGTTATCCCGGGGGGCATGCCGAAGGATATCCGGACACGTTTGTGCAACTGTTCAAAGATTTTTACAGTTATGTTGCGGGCGGAGATTTCCGCGCCCCGCGCAGATTCCCAACGTTTGAAACCGGTCACCAGGAACTTATTTTGTGCGAAGCGATCGCGGAAAGTGCGCAGAAAAAGGCCTGGGTGCATTTGGACGAATGAGCGGGCACGAGGATTAGCCGATCGCCCGCGTGGATTCGCGACTCACCAGTTCGGCTGCGATTTTGCGCCGAACGACCGGGATATCTTTTTTCTGCTCGACTGCCTTAATCGCTTCGAGCACAATTCCTGCGCTCATCGCACCCATGGCCTCCATCGGCTGGCGAATGGTGGTGAGCGATGGAATGGAAATCCCCGCTTGGGCCACGTCGTCGAAACCAACGACCGAACAATCCTCCGGCACGCGCACGCCTTTTTTCTTCAGGGCTCGCAACGCACCGAGCGCTGTCACATCGTCGTAAGCCAATAGAGCGGTGAACGATCTTCCACGCCGCAGAAGTTCGGAAGTAAGCTGCATACCCGCTTCAAAACTGGAATTGGGGTCCAAGGATTCCGGCAACTCTGCCATTTTCTTCGGATCGAGCGGTAAACCCACCGCTTGGGCAAAGTTGCGAACTCCCTTCCAGCGCTGGCCACTGCTGCTCAGTGCTTTTGGCCCGCGCAAAAAGGCGATGTCACGATGACCCAGTCGATACAAATGCTCGAGCGCTATAGCCGCACCGCCTTCGTTATCGACGGAAACCGTGCTGGCCAAAGCAAATTCCACTTCTCGGCCGGCAACCACAGTTGGCACCTGCCGTTCGGTCAAATCGGCAAGCAATTTGATATCGGTAACGAGCCAGTTCGCGATGATGATCAGGCCTTCCACGCGGCGGTCGAGAAACATTTCGAGATAACGTTCGAAACGATGCGGTTCGTTGTGCGCGTCGGCTAGCAGCGACAAATAGTTGGCTTGATAAAGTGAATTTTCCAAACCCCGCAGGATCGGCGTGCAAAACGGATCGGTGATGTCGAAAACCATTACGCCCACAATGTTGGACCGCTGGCTTCGAAGTGAGCGAGCCAGCGGATTGGGGCGGTAACCCAAGCGCTTCGCCGCGGTTTCAATCCGGGTTTTCGTGTCCGCGGGAATGTAGCGCGAGAGCGGTGCACTGTTCAAAACGATAGAAACGGTGGACGCGGAATAGCCACTTTCACTGGCCACATCGCGAATCGTGACTACTCCAGTTTTCGCCACGGATTACTCCTCACTTTGGCGGCCGATACTCATATCGCAAATTGTCCGGCATGTGCTCCGACCGGGTGCGCGTGTTGTACTCCAACTTATACTTTAGGTGTTCCTCATCGAGCGGATACTCTCTGCCTCTAGGATATGGATAGGAAATGTCGGTGTGGCGGGGCAACGGTTCTACCGTAAACGCGTTGGCTGCGTAAAAATCCAAATCCTTTTCAAAACCATCGGCGTAGAAGAAGTAATCGCGTATCCAGCCGGCGGGCAATTTCGGGAGGCTCCCCGGATCAAAATCTAGTTTCAATCCCTCGCCAGAGCTGAAAACCGCAAACTTGTCGTCGGAAGCTTCGACCAATGCTTTTACGTCGCCGTATCTGGTGTAGTTGCCCGAAGCATGCGCGTAGGGGCCCGTGGGGCTGCGCTGGGTGTAGGAATAGACAGTGTCGCTAGCCGGTTGCAGTCGAATTTCCTTTGGGAAGCCAAGAAACTCGAGCGATGCATCGGCTAGGGGAACTTCATGCACTTGGATATTTGTTTGCTCTGGCGTTTGATCGATACGAATGGCATCCCAATAGATTTTCAAATTATTGACGATGCGAATGCGGCGCGTGCCCGGAGGAATCTTGCCCGTCAAATCCGCGACCATGGTTCGCGCGAGTCCAGCCGGGAAACCCATGTCATCGACGACCTTGACCCACTGGCCTTGGGCATTTTGCGTTTCGACATAAGGTGCGATCACTTTTATACCGGCCTGATCGGCGGCGTACATCGACGTAGCCGTGAAGTAATCCGTGTATCCGTCAAGGACCAGGCGAAGGGGTTTCGTGGAATCCCACTCACCCAAATCCAATTCGACCCAGTGCAACTTGGCGAAACCGGCAAAGGGCAGTCCATCAAACTGGGTTACATACTTGCGATCTTTCCTCGCAAGCAGCGGAAGCACGTCTCTTCCCCGATCGTCAATCGCGCTCACGGGAATTCGCGCATTTTTCGTAGCGATTACACGGAATTCGGGAAACGGTGGAGCGCTCGCGAATCGCTCGTTCGGGTTAACTTCGATATGCGCGGGATGATCGATGGCCAGCAATTTTACTTTGTCGAGATACACCGTTTCTTCCATCGGTTCCATGAAGCGGAAGCTAAGCAGACCGTTTTTTGGTTGCGCGCGCTTTGCGGCAACCTTCAAATATTCGTCGGGGTCGGGAACGTCACGTTCCCCTGGGGCCACCCAATGCCCGACCACTCCAGGGCCAATCATGTCGGCAATGAATTCATACTCGCGGCCGTTCCAGGAAAAAAGAACCGGACAGGAACTTCCGCGGCGGTCGAGTTCTTCGATCGATTGCCTCCGACCGGCGGACAACTCAATTTCATCTTGAGGAACCCCGGTCGGCCACAACAAGCGCAGAGCGTCGACCGTCTTTTCTCTGCCCATGCCGGCAAGGATCGGCATGGCGTTCTGGCCGAGGTAGCCGGAAGCGCCCGTGACTTCCCATTTTTGATAGAGCGCCCCGGCGTACAGTTCTACCTTTGTGCCGATAGCGCTTTTGTTATCGCCGAGCGGCTTAAATTGGATTTGCATCCAATTGTTCTTGTTCGCGCCGATGTTACCGAAGACAACCGGTGCGCCACGTTCTTGCGAAACAATCAGATCGGGATTCCCGATTCCGGCTAGGTCGGCGACCGCAACGGCGCGGGGTTCGACGAGTTTCACGGCGCCCAGTTGGGTTTTCCTGGTGACGTCCGCCCATCCGGCATCTCCAAGATTTCTGAGCAGACGAATTTCTCCACCGTTGGCCGATTCGCCCACGGCAACCAGATCAAGCCAGCCGTCGTTATCAAAATCAATCCAGCTAAGTCCCCAACCTTGCTTCCAGCCCAGTTCGGGCAGCGCCACGCGCTCCAATTTTTTGCCATTCACGTTTCGCCAAAGACTGATTCCTGGCGCTCCGGAATGAGTAAAGGCCATGTCCATAAAACCGTCTTTGTCAAAATCAAAAACGGTGACGCCCACGGCGGGAGGAAGGTTTTCTTTTGCGAAATCGATTCCCGGCAGCGGAGTGAATTTTCCCTCGCGCGGATTCAGATAGATTCCAGCGCCATTTGCACCGCCGGGAATGACAAAATCGATCGCTCGATCGTTATTAAAATCGGTGACGGCAATACCCGCTCCAGTCGCATCGACGCCCAATCCAGTGGGCTCGGAAACATCGGTGAAGGTGGAATTTCCGTTGTTGCGCCACAACCTGTTGGTGCGCTTTTCCGCAGCAGTGCCGGGCGTCATCGTCAAATATAAGTCGAGATCGCCGTCGTGGTCGTAATCGACAAATGTCACTGCGACACAACCCCGTTCACGGGCAATTCCGACTTTGCCGGTTACCTCCGCGAATTTACCGCCGCCTTCGTTGTGAAACAAACGAACTCCATCCGTTTCGCAAATCGCCAGATCCGTTTTTCCATCGTTGTCGAAATCGCCGGCGGAGCAGCCATAGCCGGTGCCCACCGAGGCGAGCCCAGACTTTTCCGTCACATCTTCAAATCTCCCCTCGCCCGTATTGCGGAGCAAATGACTCCCTCCTCCCTCCGCGGCAACCAAAAATAGGTCCGGCCGTCCATCACCGTCGTAATCCAGGAAACAGACGCCGCGACTGCTGCCGATTGCAGGTTGTCCGTTCGCGACTGTGACGCGCTTGGCAAGCGAATCCTCGAGGTAGTGCACCGGGATTTCGGCGGGAGGATTGGTATCGGCTCCGTGAACGAATTCTGCCAGTGAATATTTGCCTTGATCCCCGTAACCGGCGCCAAATGGCGTGCCTAGATGCTCCGCAGTAATTTTTTGAAAGCGCCTCATAGTTTCGCGCGCGGCATCGGCGTCGCCTTTGCGCTGATAGGCCCGGGCCAATCCGAATTGCGCGGAAGCATGCTGTGGAGCGAGTGTCAGAGCTTTCTGAAAAGCAGCAATGGCTTCGTCGTATCGCTGCAGTTGCGAATTCAGAAACCCGATGAAGTAGTAGGCATCCGGCTCATCGGGCACAATTTTCGTCACGTGCTGAAACGCCGCGATTCCGGCTTGGGGGTCGCTCAACTCCTTACAAGCAAGACCCAAGTTGTACCAGGCGTATGGATCGTTCGGCAGCTTTTCCGCGGCTTGCTCGAGCGCCGTGCGGCCCGCCTCCAACTTTTGCTGTCCCAGTAAGGAGATGCCTAAATTCAGTTGTGCTTCCGCAAAATTGGGATCAGCTGCCATTGCCCGCTCAAAGTACTTTTGCGCCACAGCGGGCTTCTGCTGATTCATGTACGCTACACCCAGCGTATTCTGTCGCAAAGCTTCCGCAGAGTATTGGCCCGGTGCGCTACGCGCTGCAAGGAGTGTACTGCGCGCTTCGAGCAAACCGTAGCCCGCGACAAGCACGGTCAGGGCACAAAAAGCTGTTTGTAAACCTCGCGGATGAATCCACTTGAATCCCATGGAAGGAAAGTTCTCTCTGGACGCGCAAAGCGTGGCAACCAGGAATCCCTGAATGGATGCCTGTTTGATTGTCTTGGCTCTGCAACCTATCGTCAACCGTTTTTATAGAGGCCTTTTGGCGTTTGGCAGGTTTGCTTGACGTCCCGAGCCCGCACCTTTACCGTGGGAAAGGTTCCTATGACCAAGCCTTTCTATTTCACGATTGCCGAAACAGTTGAAAAATTCCGCAGCAAAGAAATCTCTCCGGTTGAGTTGGTCAGCGCTTATTGCGAGAGGGCTCATACTCTGCAACCTTCGCTGAATGCCTTCGTGCATCTCGATTGTGAATCTGCGCTGGCGCGGGCGCGGGAGGCGGAATCGGCGATCCTTCGCGGGGAGAAATTGTCGCGGTTGCAAGGTATTCCCCTGACGATGAAATCGTGTATCGATGTTGCCGGATGGCCCTGTCCTGCGGGTTCCCTGCTGCGGCGGGATTACTTGCCATCCGAGAATGCCACGCTGGTTACGCGATTAGAGAATTCCGGCGGGATCCTTATGGGGAACACCAACACGCCTGAATATCTGATGGCTTATGAAACGAATAATCGTTTGAATGGGAAAACTTCGAATCCCTGGAATCTCGCCTACTCCTCGGGAGGCTCAAGCGGCGGCGAGGCGGCGGCGATCGCCAGTGGTTGTTCGATGGGCGGGGTCGGCAGCGACGGAGGCGGCTCCGTTCGCCTCCCTGCTCATTTTTCAGGAATTTGCGGCCTAAAGCCAACGCCCGGGCGCATTCCTACAAGCGGACATTTTCCTAGAGCGGGGGGCGCATTTTCCTGGATTGGGGTGGTTGGCCCGATGGCCCGCAGTGTCGCAGACCTACAAATCCTATTCGAAGTGATGGCAGGACCGGAGGAAGGCGATCCGCTTTCTGTTCCCGTTCCCCTCGAGCGAGCGGGCGGCAAGGACCTGCGAGCGTTGCGCATTGGGATTCTCGAGAGTTCGGCATTGGGATCGGCCACCCCTGAAACCGAAGAAGCTGTCCATCGTGCGGGCAAACTTCTTGCGGCTCGAGGTTTTCAGGTGGAGCCAATCGTTTTGGACAAGCTCGACGTTGCTCTGACGTTGTGGTGGTTTTTTTGGCGGGTCATTGGTCTCGAGATTCGGACGAGCACCAAAGGCCAGGAGTCGTTGCTCAGTCCGATGCTGCAGGAATTTCTCGCGATCACGGCGGCCGAGGCGCCGATTACACTTGAGTCCTTCATGAACGCTTGTGTGGAGCGCGACGCGGTGCGAAGTGACATTCTACGGCAGTTGCAGGACGTGCCGATTTTGCTGTCGCCAGTTTCCTCAGGGCCGGCATTTAAACACGGAGCAGGAAATTATCGCGCGGGCGATCCGTACAGCTACCGCGACACCATGCGCTATTGCCAGTGGCTGAATCTCGCCGGACTTCCCGGTTTATCGGTTCCCATGGACCATTCCAGAGAAAAATTGCCAATCAACGTTCAACTGGTCGGGCATCCGTTCGGAGAAGAACAACTTTTGGAAGTTGGGCAGATACTGGAACGCGAGCGCGGGCCGTGGCAAGCACCACCTCTCTAACTTGCTGGTGCTCGGATTGCCGAATTAATGGGGGCCTTGCTTCAATTCAGGATTGGGCACCAGCAACTCTTCGAGATTTTCGCGGTCCTTCGTTAGTTTCTGATCCATCAGCTTCTTGCTCAACGCAAACTCCGCTTTGGCTTCGTCCTTGCGGCCCATCTTTTGCAAAACCTGCGCGCGGATGACGTGAACCTTCTCGCTGTCGGGCGAAGCTTTGAGCGCT
>DATFZN010000069.1:0-27368 GCA_035314425.1 Candidatus Acidiferrum sp.
GCGCACCTGGCAAAGGTTGTGGCAGGCGCTCGGAAGCAATGGGGAAGGCAGAGACTGCATCCCGCAACAAAAACGTTTCTGGCGCTGCGGATAGCGGTGAATCGAGAGATGGAGGAACTCGGGCAGTTTCTTTTCCGGACCCCTGCCACAGTAAATTCAGGCGGCCGCATTGTGGTGTTGACCTATCACTCGCGGGAAGACCGCCCGGTAAAACAAGCGTTCCAACAGGCGCAACGAGAGGGAACGCTGAAAGTGCTCACGAAGCATGTACTTGTACCCAGCCCCGAAGAGCAGGAAGCGAACCCGAGATCGCGAAGTGCAAAATTGCGGTGCGCGGAGAAGGTGTGAAAATGGCAAGAACGAAAAAACCGGTGATGATGGAATTTCACACCGTAAAGAAAATAGATAACACGCGAATCGTGCGCAACATCGAGCCGGTCAAGTTGCGGAATTACTATAAAACCGCGGTACTCGGAGCGATAGTGGCGGTGTGCTGCATGCTCTATGCCTACCAGCATTTCCGCTGCATCGATTTGAGTTTCCAGTTGGAAGATCTGAAAGCGAAGCAGATGGCTGCACAAGGGTATAACGGCGAACTGAAGCTGGATATTGCCACGCTGAGGGATCCTCAGAGGATCGATGTGATTGCGCGGCGTGAATTGGGGCTGACCCAAACGGCCCCGTCCCAGGTGCGTGAATATACGAGTTTGGATGGAGCGCAGGTCGCGGCACATTACGTGTCGGTCAATCGCGTGCCCTAGGCTCGTTGCTCTAGCAGGCGAAGGCTGATTTCTACGAGTTTGTAAAACGAAAACCAACGCCCGAATGAGAGTCGCCGCGACGCGCCATGAAGCAGAACAAAGTCCATCACCGCATATTGATTCTCGCCGGTCTGGCCCTACTGTGGATTAGCGGAGTTTTTAGTCGTCTCGCGTATCTGCAGCTGGTTCGGCACAGCGAGTACACCGCGCGCGCCTTCCGGCAGCAGCGGCGGACGCTCGAAATCACCCCAAAACGAGGCGCAATCTACGACCGGAACATGCATCCGCTGGCAATGAGCGTTCCGGTCGAATCGGCATTCGCCGTACCAAGCGAAATCAAAGACGTGGACATGGCGACGCGCCTGCTCTCCGGAGTGCTCGGAGCCCAGCAGGACGTACTGCGCGAAAAATTGGAATCGGGTGCGACGTTTGTGTGGATTCAGCGGAAGTTGCCGGCGGAAAAAGTTCAGGCAATTTCTGCACTGAACCTCAAGGGGATTTATTTCCAGGAAGAAAATCAGCGTTTCTATCCAAAACGGGACATGGCTTCGCATGTTCTAGGTTTTGTGGACGTGGATGATAAGGGGCTCGGCGGAATCGAGCACGAATACGACGCGCTAATTCGCAGCAAGGGCGAAAAGATTATGGTGATGTCGGACGCCAAAAAGCGCTGGTTCGATGGTGGTGAAGCGCAAGCCGACCGCGGCGTGAACATTGTTCTGACCATCGACGAGAAGATTCAGTATATTGCGGAACGAGAACTCGCCGCGGCGATAGATAAGTTTCATGCACCTGCTGGGACAGTGATCGTGCAGGATCCCAACACGGGAGCAATTCTGGCGCTCGCCAATTGGCCAAAATTTAATCCGAATGCGCCGCTGGAAGTGACTGCCGACTCGCGAACGGACCGCGCAATCAGCGACATCTATGAACCCGGATCGACCTTTAAGCTGATCACGCTCGCTGCAGCGTTCGATCAGAATTTGATTCGCGCAGAGGATGTGTTCGATTGCGAGAACGGCCAAATTCGTGTAGCCGGGCATCTAATCCATGACCACAAGAAATACGGAATGCTTACCGTCGCCGATATCCTAGCCAATTCGAGCGACGTGGGCGCAATCAAAATTGCCTTGAGATTGGGATCGCCCCAATTCTACGACTATATTCATGCGTTTGGGTTCGGCAATCCCACCGGGGTTGATCTGCCGGGCGAAAGCCGGGGGTTGGTCTACAGCCTGAAGCATTGGGGAGCATTTTCGATTGCATCGGTTTCGATGGGACAGGAAGTGGGGGTGACCCCACTGCAAATGGTGAATGCCGTCTCGGCTGTAGCTAATGGCGGACTGCTCTACAAACCGCACGTGGTGCAGGAAATGCGACGCGGCGACCAGATCCTACCGCTCGAGGGGCCGTCGGCGCCCGAGGACCCGAAGCGCGCGATCAAGCCCGAGACGGCGGCGACCTTGCGAGGTTTGATGGAAGGTGTAGTTCTCCACGGCACGGGCAAGAATGCCCGACTCGATGGCTGGACAGCCGCAGGCAAGACCGGCACCGCGCAAAAAATCGATCCCCAAACGAAACGCTATTCGCCGTCAAATGTAATTGCCTCATTCACTGGATTTGCACCCATCAACAATCCGGCCGTGGCCATCCTGGTTTCCATTGACTCACCTGGAGGTTACCCCCATGGCGGTGGAGATGTCGCCGCTCCGGTCTTCAAGCGGATTGCCGAGCAGGTCTTGCCGTATTTGGATGTGCCGCGAGATGTGCCGCTCAGTCCGCGGTTGGTTCAGACTGCGTATCATCCCGGCGGCGACACACAAGATTCTTCGCAAGATGAGTTAGCAGCCGTGGATTTTACCGCCCGGGCAGGAACGCTGGAGGAGCAACCAGCCTTCTCCACAAAAGCAAAAACAGATTCGCAGAAATTGCCAGAGCTGATGGTGGCAGCGGAGGAAGATGGCGGAATCGCAGTCCCTGACTTCACCGGGAAAACGATGCGGGAAGTGACCGAACTGTGCCTACGGTTGGGACTCGACCCGGTGCTGGTTGGCAGCAGCCTTGCTTCACAACAGACCCCCGAGGCCGGAACAAAAGTGCGGCATGGCTCGAAGATCATCGTGGAATTTGGAGCGTCCGCCGGAAGGCCCGGCAAGCAGAAGTAGGAAAAGGATTTAAGAGGCCCATGAGGACAGGATTGAGTGCCACCGACGAAGCGGAAAACAAGGCCAGTGCCGGGAGTGATGACCGGCGGGGACAGAGTGTGGCTCCGGGCGAACGGCCGGTGATGCTGCCTGTCCGCTTGGCACTGCTGGATGTGCAAGTGCTTTCGGCCCTGCCATCGGCGGAATTGCGGATTACCCAGGTGACCAACGACTCTCGCCGAGTGAAGCCGGGCGCGCTGTTTGTAGCCATTCAGGGAACAGCTACGGATGGCAATTTATACGCAAAGGATGCCTCAGCGCGGGGCGCGGTTGTGGTATTGAGCGCCGACCCGCAGCCAGCGGATTGGGCGGCCCAGGCAACGTGGGTGCAAGTCGTCGAGCCGCGAAAAGCGCTGGCGATTGCGGCAGCAAATTTTTTCAGCAGGCCTGCGAGTGCACTGAAGTTAGTGGGGGTGACTGGGACGAACGGAAAAACCACCACCAGTTCGCTGATTGATGCGATTGTCAAAGCCTCCGGCGCAAAAACCGGGTTATTTGGAACGATCGCCTACCACACGCCGCAGGGCAGGTATCCTGCACCGAATACCACCCCTGAATCTGTGGACCTGCAGGAATTTTTTGCGGAAGTGCGCGACAGCGGCGGAACCCATGCCGTACTGGAAGCAAGTTCGCACGCGCTGGCCCTTGACCGTTTGTGGGGATGCCATTTTATGGCGGCGGTGTTCACGAATTTGACACGCGACCACATCGATTTTCACACGACATTCGACGATTATTTTGAGGCGAAACGGCATCTGTTTGAAGGCACGGGGGCAGGGGCGCCGGATGTTGCGGTGGTGAACACCGACGATGAGTGGGGCAAGAAGCTGACGGGATTGGCGAAGCAAACCTTGACCTATGGGTTGACCAATGGCTCCGATCTGGCGGCCAAGAAATTTACGCTAACGTTCAATGGCCTGAATTTTACGGCGAGAACGCCGAACGGAAACGTCCAAGTGCAATCGCCCCTGGTGGGGCGAATCAATGTCTACAACATTCTGGCCGCGATCGGCGCGGGAATTGGACTGGGTTTCTCGAATGAGGTGATCGAAGAGGGGATTCGTAATCTAGCGGCGGTGGCTGGACGGTTCGAGCGAATCGATCAGGGCCAGCCTTTTGTGGTGGTTGTGGATTACGCGCACACCGATGACGCCCTTGAAAACTTGATTCGTACCGCACGCGAGCTGAACAGCAAAGGCCGGATCATCACGATGTTTGGCTGCGGCGGTTCGCGCGATCGTACGAAGCGGCCCATCATGGGCGAAACTGCCGGCCGGTTGAGCGACCTGACGATTCTGACCAGCGACAATCCGCGGGCCGAAGACCCGTTGAAGATTATCAGCGACATTGTGGTGGGGATCCAGAAGTCGCAAGGCAAATACATGATCGAAGCGGACCGGGCAAAAGCCATCCAGCTGGCGATTGATGAAGCGAAGGCCGGAGACATGGTGCTGCTGGCTGGCAAGGGTCACGAGGACTATCAAATTTTTTCAGACCGCACAGTTCATTTTGATGATCGCGAAGTCGCGCAAATGGCGCTGAGCGATTTGGGTTATACCGAGCCGCAAAGGCAGAATAAAAGCGGTCCAGGGTTTGGCACGTAGCGCGCTCGTCGCCTGTGTGTTGGGACGAGGGCCTGCGAGCCGATCAGCGACTCGCGAAAAAGGAGGAGCCCTCAACCGGTGAGAACGAACCTGGAAGTGCCCTATAAACGGGCAGAAGATCGCCCGGGAACCTTGGAAAAAAGCAGCGTGCTGAGGAAATTATGTGGTGGACGGTTAAACAGGTGGTTGGCGCGGTGGCGGGAAAGCCGGGGGGTGCAATCGACGCCCTGGCCCGGGTGGCCGGTGTGTCGATTGATTCTCGCACGATATGTCGCGGAGAACTCTTCATCGCTATACATGGTCCGCGCAACGACGGACACGACTATCTGGCCGCAGTGCTCGAAGCCGGGGCCGTGGCGGCAGTGGTCGCGGAGCCTGTGGTCTCACGCTATCCCGGATGGATGCAAGACCGCTGCATCAGGGTACCGGACACGCTCGAGGCCCTCCACAATCTGGCACGGGCGGTCCGCAAGGATTGGGGCAAGAAAATATGCGGGATCACCGGGTCTGTCGGCAAAACCACAACCAAAGAGATCCTGGCGGCGCTGCTGGGCACGAAGTTACGGGTGCTGAAGAGCGAAGGAAATTTTAACAACGAATATGGATTGCCGCTGACCCTATTTCGTCTGGAAGAAACGGACGATGTAGCCGTACTAGAAATGGGCATGTCGTTTCCCGGAGAGTTGCGGCGGTTGGCGGCGATTGCTGCCCCGGACGTGGCGATTGAGCTGAAGGTTGCTCCGGCGCATTTGCTGAATTTTTCGTCGCTGGACGAGATTGCGCTGGCGAAGCGCGAATTGGTGGAGGGGCTTCCGGGAACCCAGTCGGTTGCGATATTGAATGCCGATGATCCCAGGGTTGCGACGATGGCGGCAGTTGCACCGGGTCGTGTGATTTTCTACGGCCTGCAAAAGCCCGCGGAGTTTAGGGCAGAAGAGCTTGAGGACCGCGGAGCGCTCGGATCGTCCTTTACACTGGTGCACAACGGGAAGCGCTCGCGGATCGACATGTCGCTGCCCGGACGCCATGTAGTGCTGAACGCTCTGGCGGCGATTGCGGCGGCAAGCTTGTGGAACGTGGGGGCTTCAGAAGCCCAGAGTGTGCTGCCAAGTATGCGTACACCGTCAATGCGCGGAGAATTGATTCGATTCACGAATGGATTTGCGCTGATCAATGATTCATACAATTCGAGTCCGGCTGCGCTAGAAGCGATGATTGGCTTGCTAGCGGCTACCCCGGGATTTAAGCGGCGCATTTTAGCGGCGGGAGAGATGCGGGAGCTGGGGCGGAGTTCGCCGCAATTGCACCGAGATGGCGGAGCCTTTGCTGCAAAAACCGGCAAGATCGATTTCCTGATTGGAGTGCAGGGGGACGCCGCCGAGACTGTGGAAGGCGCTGTGGCTGCGGGCGTGCCGCGGGCGTGTACAAAATTCTTTGCAACGCCAGAGGAAGCAGCAGAATTTTTTGCGGGATTTGTCGAGCCCGGTGATTTGTTGCTGGTGAAGGGATCGCGCAGCGTGAAAATGGAAAAAATAGTCGAATCGCTTCTGGGGCGATTCGCACCAGAGCGAGAAAATGCGCGTCCGAACGTGGGGGTAGACCACTAGTGCTCTACTACCTGCTCTACCATGTGCTGCAAAAATATTTCAGCCCATTGAACGTGTTTCGCTATATCACCGTGCGCACGGTGTACGCGAGTCTGACAGCAATGTTTCTGGCGCTGGTGATTGGGCCCTGGCTGATCCGCCAGCTGCGGGAATTGCAGATTGGGCAATATATCCGGGAAGAGGGTCCAGAGGGGCATCAGAAGAAAGCGGGCACACCGACAATGGGCGGCGTGCTGATCGTGCTTTCGACCGCTGTGCCTACGCTGATGTGGGCGGATCTTTCAAATCCATTCATTCTGCTTTCGCTCTTTGCGTTGCTGGGATTTTCTGCCATTGGGTTTGTGGACGATTACGCGAAGCTCGCCAAGCGGCGGAATCTGGGGTTGACGGGAAAGCGGAAACTCACATTGCAGGTTGTGGTGAGTTGCGTGGTGGGCATTTCGCTTCTGGTTCTTTCGACGTCGAGCGCGTATTCCACGCAGCTGATCGTTCCGTTCTTCAAACGCTTTCATCCGGATCTGGTGATCCACACCCTGGTGAATTCACCGCACTTGTGGCCGTTGGCCTTCGTGCCGTTCCTGGTGTTCATCGCAGTGGTGATTACGGGAAGTTCGAATGCTGTGAACTTGACCGATGGACTGGATGGATTGGCAATTGGCTGCACGGTGATTGCCGCGGGTGCGTTGACGGTTTTGACCTATGTGAGCAGCAATTTTCGTTGGGCGAATTATCTGGAGATTCAGTACATTCCCCGCGTTGGCGAATTAACGGTCTTTTGCGGCGCCCTGGTCGGTGCTTCCCTGGGATTTCTCTGGTACAACGCGCACCCTGCGGAAATGTTTATGGGTGATGTTGGTTCGCTTGGGCTTGGCGGAACGCTTGGCACCATCGCCGTGATTATCAAGCAGGAAGTGCTGCTGGTATTTGTGGGCGGAATTTTTGTGGTGGAAGCGATGTCGGTGATTGTGCAGGTGGCGTCGTTTAAGTTACGCGGAAAACGGATTTTTCGGATGGCGCCGATTCACCATCACTTTGAGTTACTGGGATGGAGCGAGAGCAAAGTGATCGTGCGGTTTTGGATTGCGGCGCTGGTGTTCGCGCTGTTTGCGCTGACGACATTGAAATTGAGGTAGCGAACGCTGAAGGAAAGTCAGCGGATTGTCTTATGCCTGGATCGATGGAGTTGCGGGGAATGCGGGTGCTGGTTGTGGGACTGGCGCGGACCGGCGCGGCTACGGCGCTATTTTGCGTTGGGCATAACGCGATTGTGACGGCCACGGAAACGCGCGAGGAACGGAAACTGGCCGAGATTGCCACGAAATTGCGGGAAGCGGGAGTGAGACTAGAGCTAGGTGGGCACACAGAGAAAACCTTTCTGGCGCAGGATTTGATTGTGCCGAGCCCGGGGGTTCCGGCGGACAATCCATTTTTGCTGAATGCGCGCGCGAAGGGCATCACAGTTTGGAGCGAGATCGAACTCGCCTATCGATTTTTGGAAGGCAAGTTGATCGGAATTACCGGATCGAACGGGAAAACGACCACTACGACTTTGGTGCACCACATTTTGAGAAGCGCGGGTGTGGAATCATTTCTAGCGGGAAACGTGGGAACACCGCTGATTTCCTTGGTGGAAAAGATCGCCGGGGGAACGGTCGGCGTAGTGGAGTTGAGCAGCTTTCAATTGGAGTTGGTTGAAACCTTCCGCCCTGACATCGGGGTGTTTTTGAATTTGACGCCGGATCATCTGGACCGGCACAAGACGATCGGGGCGTATGGGGCAGCGAAGGCTCGGTTGTTTGAGAACCAGACGGAGTTGGATGCTGCGGTGATGAACCTGGACGACGACCAGTCGCAGCACTATCTGCCGAAAAAGCCACAGGTGTTCTGGTTCAGCCGGAAACAAAGAGTAACGCAGGGGACGTATCTGCGCGGAGGAGACGTTTTCATTACGGGTCGTCGCGGAGATGAATTTGTAATCAAGCAGAGCGAGATTCCCTTGCCCGGCGCGCATAATGTGGAGAACGTGTTGGCCGCCGTCACCGCGGCGCGGCTGGCGGGTGTGGATGCCGAGTCGATTGGAGACGCGGTGCGGAGTTTTCAGGGCGTTGAGCACCGGTTGGAGTTTGTGGCGGAGATTCGGGGAGTGCGCTACTACAACGATTCGAAGGCGACAAATGTGGATGCGACGCGAAAAGCGTTGGACGCGTTTGTGGGACGGATCCTGATCATTTTGGGCGGGAAAGATAAGGGGAGCGACTATAGCGTGCTCCAAGACCCGTTGCGGAAGAAAGCGATCCTGGCCCTGCTGATCGGCGCGGCGGCGAGCAAGATCGAGTCCCAAATTACGGGGAGTGTGGCGATTGAGTTAGCCGGAACGTTGCAACGCGCGGTGGCGATTGCGGCGCGGCAGGCTCGGGCGGGGGATATTGTGTTGCTGGCGCCGGCTTGCGCCAGCTTTGATCAGTTTCAAGATTATGAGGAACGCGGACGGATTTTTAAACAACTGGTGAGCGGGTTGGGTAATGCCGCGTAAGGCAAGAAAATGCCGTTCCGTAACCGGCAAAGCGCGCGCATCTCCTAGGACAGGTAACTTTAGTTGTAGCGTTTGACTTGGTACGGGAAGAAAGGACGGATACTTGGCGAGACGAGCAGAAACGGACCGGTGGATATTTGGAGTGACGTTGTCGCTGTGTCTTTTGGGCGCAGTGATGATTTTCAGCGCATCGGCCCTGACTGCCGAAAATCAGTACGGCCACTCCTCTTATTTTGTGGGGCGACAGATTGCCTGGCTGGCCATCGGACTGCTGGCCATGTTCGGTCTCATGAAAATGGATTATCACTGGCTGCGCGAGCCGGTGGTCGTCTATACCGTACTGTGCATTGTGGTGCTCATGCTGATCGGGGCATTTTTTCTGGATAAATCGCACGCGACCCATCGATGGATCAAGCTGGGGCCTATCAATATTCAACCATCGGAGCTGGCCAAGCTGGCAGTGATCTTGTATCTGGCCTGGTTTCTGGATTTGCGGCGGCGAAATGAAGTCAGCCTGGAATTCAACAAGAAGGACTTCCTTGAAACGATTCTCCCTGCGGTCACACCCATTCTGGTTTGCGTTGCGCTGATTCTTGCGCAGCCCGATCTGGGCACTGCGGTAGACATTGTGTTGATCATGACTGCCATTCTTTACGTAGCGGGGCTCTCCTGGAAGTGGCTTGCCGTTGGAGCCGCCACCGCGCTGCCTGTCTTGTTTTTCGCCATCACCCACGTTTCCTACCGGATGGCACGGTTCATGGCCTTTCTGCATCCCGACACCGATCCCCAAGGCGCAGGTTTTCAGTTGCTGCAGTCGTTGATTGCGGTGGGCTCCGGTGGATTTACCGGTGTCGGGTTGATGGAAAGCAAGCAAAAGCTTTTCTACCTGCCGGAAGCGCATACGGATTTTATCTATGCGGTCATTTCGGAGGAGCTCGGGTTTATCGGCGCGACGATCGTGCTGGCCCTTGTCGCGGTATTCGCCTGGCGTGGACTGCGCACGGCGTTCAATGCTCCGGATGGATTTGGAAGACTGTTGGCCCTCGGAGCGACGGCGATGGTGGTGTTCCAGGCGTTGATCAATTTTGCGGTGGTGCTGGGGATGATGCCAACAAAAGGGATTCCGCTGCCGTTTGTGAGCTATGGCGGATCGAGTTTGCTGGTCATGCTGCTGGCAACTGGCGTGCTGCTGAACGTTTCGCAGCAAGCCGTTCCCGGCGCAGGTCTGCGAGACGGAGCATGAAATTGTTGATTGCCGGCGGAGGAACGGGCGGACACGTGTTCCCGGCCCTGGCAATTGCGCGAGAGTGGATAACACGGGGAGCGGAGCGTGACGTGGTGCTGGTTGGAACACAACGCGGCATTGAAGTGAAGCTGGTGCCCGAGGCGGGGCTGCCACTGGAAACCTTGCGCGTGGCTGGCTTGAAGGGAAAAGGCGGACTTACCCTGGCGAAGAATTTAGCTATGCTCGGTAACGGATTGTCGGACGCGTTCGGTGTTCTCAAACGGCACACCCCTGTCGCCGCGTTTGGGGTGGGTGGCTACGCCGCGGGCCCAATGTTGCTGGCAACCTGGCTAAAGGGAATTCCCAACGTGATTTTCGAGCCCAATGCAGAACCCGGTTTTACCAATAAGGTGTTGGCACGGTTTGCCAAGCGGATTGCTACGGGATACGAAGTTTCGGCAAGGGCTTGGGGCAACAAGGCTCTTTTGACAGGCTGCCCAGTGCGGGAAGAATTTTTTACGATCCAGCCGCACCGAGCGAATAAGCCCTTGCAGCTGCTGGTCACAGGTGGCAGTCAGGGAGCCCTGCCAATCAATCGCGCCTTCCTCGGCGCAATGAATCTTCTGGCCGCGCGAAAAAATGAGCTGTCGATCGTGCATCAAACCGGCGAGCGCGATTATACTATTGTGAAAGCCGCTTACGATCAGTATCAGATACGTGCCGAAATTGTGCCGTTTCTCTCTAACATGGCCGAGCGGTTCGATTGGGCCGACCTGCTGGTCTGCCGGGCCGGGGCGATTACCGCTGCAGAAGTTGCCGCAGCAGGACGAGCGGCAATTTTCATTCCTTTCGGACGGGCTACCGACAGCCATCAATTGCGAAACGCGCAGGAGATGGTGAACGCCAAGGCAGGAAGATTGATTGCCGAGGACGAATTGTCCTCGGAACGATTGGCGAAAGAGATTTTTTCCCTCCTCGACCAGCCACAGGAGATCGAAACGCTCTCTAGGAATGCACGGAAGCTTGCCTATCCGGACGCGGCCAAGACAATTGTGGATTTGATCGAGAGCGCCGCAGATATCGGGACGTTGACAGGCGATCCGATTCTTGCGGGAGGGGATTGAAAGGGCATGATGGTATCTTTTCGGAATTTTCAGCGCATACACATGGTGGGAATCGGCGGCATCGGCATGAGCGGTATAGCCGAAGTATTGCTGACGCTCGGTTATTCGGTTTCCGGTTCGGACACGAAGCCTTCGACAATCACCGAGCGGTTGCAGGACCTGGGCGCGACGGTTTTTGAAGGGCACAAAGCGGGAAACGTGCAAGGCGCGCATGTGCTGGTGATTTCTTCGGCGGTGAAGGTCGACAATCCGGAAGTTGTCGAAGCGCACAAACAGAAAATCCCGGTGATTCCGCGCGCGGAAATGCTGGCGGAATTGATGCGCTTGAAATATGGAATCGCGGTGGCGGGAGCGCATGGCAAGACGACCACCACATCGATGGTGGCTTCCGTCATGGGTGCGGCTCATCTCGACCCCACTTTTGTTATTGGCGGCAAAGTAAATCAGGCCGGAACGACGGCGCGTGTGGGACGCGGCGATTATTTTGTGGTGGAAGCGGACGAGAGTGACCGCAGCTTCCTGATGTTTGCTCCAGTTGTCGCAGTCGTGACGACAATCGATCGCGAGCATCTGGACCAATATGCATCACTGGAAGACATTCAGAACGCGTTCCTACAATTCGTAAACAGCGTGCCATTTTATGGCTCCGCGATTTTGTGTGTCGACGAGCCAAACGTACAAGCAATTATTCCAAGCGTGAAACGGCCGATTCTAACCTACGGTACTTCCGCGCAAGCCGATCTGGTGATCAGCGATATTGAGATGGTGGGGCTTGGCAGCGAATTCCGGCTTACCTACAAAGGCGACGACCTCGGCATGTTCCAGTTGCTGCATCCTCCGGGAATCCACAACGTGCGCAATGCCGCCGCCGCTGCGGCCGTAGCGCTTTACCTAAATGTCGCGACGGACCTGATCCGTGAAGGCTTGGCAAAGTTTGCCGGAGTGGGGCGGCGTTTCGATGTCAAAGGCGTAGTGAACGACATTGTAGTGATCGACGATTATGGCCATCACCCGGCGGAGATTCGGGCAACACTCGAAGCGGCGCGCGGCTGCAAATTTAACCGATTGCTGGTGCTGTTCCAGCCGCACCGTTATACGAGGACGCAGCGCCTTTGGGATGATTTTTCGCGCGCGTTCAATCAGGCGGACATTCTGGTGCTGACCGATATTTATGCCGCCAACGAAGCACCGCTTCCGGGAATTACCAGCGAGGCATTAACAGAGAGCATCCGCAGCGCCGGCCACAAATGCGTGCACTACTTCCGTTCGATGCAGGATGGGATTGAGTTTTTGCTGAAAGAAGCCAAGCCTGCGGATGCCATTTTGACGATTGGCGCGGGGAATGTCAGCCGAGCGAGCAACGAATTAATGGTGCTACTCGGAACCGAATACCGAGTGGAGGACACCGTACGCGATGAGGATTAACGAGCCCAAACTCGTTGCGGCTTTCAAGGAACTCGGAAACGAGTTCGTGCCGGGAACTTCGCTCGGTGAAATGACCTGCCTGGGGATTGGCGGAACAACGGACTTGATCCGGATTCGTCGACACGACTCGATTCCGGAATTGCTGAATTTGCTCGAGCAGCATAAAATTCCAAACAAATTTCTAGGTGGAGGATCGAATTTGCTGGTGATCGATGGCCAATTGCCGTTTGTGGTGCTGCAACTGGCCAAGCCTGACCAAGAGGTGGCGATCGAGGGAAATATCGCGAGCGTAGATGCCGCCGCCGACCTTGGCCGTACGGTAACATTTTGTGCGAAGCATGATCTGGGCGGGATGGAAGGGCTCATTGGCGTACCGGGAACCGTTGGCGGCGCGCTGCGGATGAATGCGGGCGCCTACGGCACGCAGATCGGTTCGTATGTGCGAGAAGTAAAAATGTATCGGGCAGCGGAACGGCGGATAGAAATCCTCAGGGGCGAGCAAATTTCGTTTGAATACCGGCACACTTCTTTTGCGCCCGATGATATGATGCTTTCAGTGAAGCTCGAACTTCCCTCCAAGCCGTTCAGAGAAATCTTACAAGGCATTCGTATCTGTAACGAAAAGCGCCGAGCCAGTCAACCTCTGGGTCAGAAGAGCGCAGGGTGCATTTTCAAAAACCCTCCTGGCAGATCGGCTGGCCGGATGATTGACGAGCTGGGGCTGAAAGGATTTTCGGTGGGCGACGCGGCAGTCAGCTGTCGCCACGCGAATTTTTTCGTGAACCTCGGGCAAGCGTCCGCGGCGGACATGCTGGCGTTGATTGCCGATGTTCGAGAGCGAGTACATAGCGCCTACGGTGTAATTCTGGAGAATGAGGTGGTCGTTTGGAACGCCTGAAACCCATCCAGCGCAATTCCGCGGCAGCAGCCGCAGACCAGGAATCGTACCGGCCGGAATTGATCGCCGACGAGGAGCCCAAGTTTCTGCGCCGGCAGAAGCCGGTGGAGATTCGGCGCAAGAAAATCGGCGGCAAGTCCCGGTCGTTTTACCGCAAAGTGTTTTTCTGGACAGGTATCGGCGTGGTTGTTTTGACCGCGGCAAGGATGGGAACGCGGTTCGCGCTGCATTCTCCGCAGATGCTGCTTCTAAAACCCGATCAGATCGAAGTGTCGGGAAATCATATCGTCGCGAAGGCAGAAATTCAGAAGCTGTTTATCGGCGACCGGAATCACAGTGTGCTGCAAGTGAATTTGGATAAGCGGAGATCGGAAATTCAAGAAGTTTCCTGGGTGGAAGAGGCCAGCGTTCAGCGCATTCTGCCAAATCACTTGCGCGTGGAAATCACGGAAAGGGCCCCCATTGCATTCTTCCGCAATAGTACCGAGCTTACTTTGATCGATGCGCATGGAGTTTTGCTGGACCGCCCCGAAGGCGAAGATTTCCATTTTCCCATCATCACCGGACTCTCGGAAAATATGCCGCGCGAAGAACGCGAAACGAGGATGAAGATATATCAGGAATTCATGAAGTCGATTGAGCTGGTGGGGTCAGCCTCCGTAGATCGCACCAAGACAGTTCGTTCCAGTGAAGCCGACCGAATCAGTGAAGTGGACCTAAGCAATCCAAAAGACTTGCGCGTTGTGATCACTGGACTAGCCAGTGGAGATGGCGCACAAGCCGTGACAGTACATTTTGGGCAAAATGATTTCATTCGGAAGTACGGCACGCTGATCGACAATTTTGCGCAATGGCAGGCGAGCGCCGGTCATTTGCAAACGATTGATCTGCAATATGCCCGACAGGTGGTGCTGAACCCCGACAGCACCACTGCCGTGCCCAAGACTAGATCGAAGTAGCAGGAGAAGGCTTTGGCAAAGAAAGATAAATACCTTGTCGGGCTGGACATCGGCAGCACCAAGACCTGTGTGCTCTTGGCCGAAATGGAAAATGACCAGGTCAAATTCCTGGCGCTGGGCGCGGCAGAATCGAAAGGATTGCGGAAAGGCCTCATCGTCAATCTCGATTCCACGGTCAGCTCGATTCGGCGGGCGGTCGAAGAAGCGGAAGGCGTCGCGAACGTTCCGGTGGAATCGGCGGTTATCGGCGTGGCCGGGGGACACGTACGGGGTGTAAATAGCCGTGGTGGAGTGCAGCTCGGACCACGTCCACGCGATATCGAACGTGATGATGTAAGGCGCACGATTGATCAGGCGCGCAATCTCTCGCTGCCGGAAGACCGCGAAGTCCTACACGTCTTGCCGCATGAATTTATTGTCGACGCGCAGGATGGCATTCGCGATCCGCTGGGAATGGTAGGCCAAAAACTGGAAGCCAACGTTCACGTCGTGACCTCATCGATTTCGGCGACGCAGAATCTGGTCACGGCAGCAAATAAAGCAGGCATTTTGATTAACGACACGGTGCTCGAGCCAATGGCTTCCGCGGAAGCGTGCTTGACGCAGGATGAGCGCGACTTGGGTTGCTGCTTGCTGGACATCGGCGGCGGCACAACGGAGTTGATCGTTTATGGCGGCGGAGTAGTACGGCATACCAGCGCTGTGGCCATCGGGGGAGATCACTTCACCAACGATCTCGCGGTTGGACTGCGCACGCCCATTCCTGAAGCGGAAAAAATCAAGCGGCATCACGGCTGTGCCGCCGCTCATCTGTTGCGCGAAGATGGCGCGATTCAAATCGCGACCGTCGGCGATCGTCCTCCAAGGACAATTTTCTCTCGCAACTTGACCGACATTATTGAGCCGCGCACGCAGGAATTGCTTACGCTGATTTCCGAAGATTTGCGGCGCGCTGGATTGCATAAACAAATTCCAGCAGGATTCATTTTGGCGGGAGGCGGCGCGCGGCTGTACGGCTTGGTGGAAATGACCGAAGAATCGTTTGAGGTGCCAGTGCGCATCGGAGAGCCACGGGGAATTGTGGATTTGCCGGAACAGGTTGCTCAGCCGGAGTATGCAACCGTTATCGGATTGGTTTTATACGCCGGCAAAGCACGCAGGGCGGGGCCGCCGCGCTCGAGCGGAATCGTTTCCAAATTGAAGGCGATGTTTGCAGGAGCCTAGGCAGGGTAAGTAATCTAGGATTGCGGGACGTTTTCCACAGGGCGGAAAAACTCCCTGTGGAATCGGGCTAAGCCGAGTTTTATAAAGGACTTTCACCAGCCGGACAGGGGGAAACGAATGACAGCGAAAGATGCAGGGATCCGGATGAGCTTCAGCGAGGAGCTGCAGCCGGCAAAAATTAAGGTGATTGGCGTCGGCGGAGGCGGCTGCAATGCCGTCAACCGAATGATCCGCGCCAAAGTGGAAGGCGTGGAGTTTATTACCGCGAACACCGACCTTCAAGCGCTGAAGCTGTCGCAGGCTCCCGTGAAGCTGCAACTCGGCGGAAAGCTGACGAAGGGATTGGGCGCGGGCGCGAATCCCGAGATCGGTCGCAAAGCGGCACTGGAAGATACCGACAAAATTATTGAAGCCCTGGAGGGCGCGGACATGATTTTCATCACCACCGGACTCGGTGGTGGAACCGGCAGCGGTGCTGCGCCGGTGGTCGCGTCGTTGGCTAGCGAACTTGGCGCGTTGTCAGTTGCAGTGGTGACGAAACCGTTTGCGTTTGAAGGCAAGCGCCGGATGCTGCAGGCGGAACAAGCATTGCAGGAACTTGTTGGCGTAGTCGACACGGTCATCGTAATTCCGAATGAACGATTGATGGAAACCGTGGAGCGCGGCACGAGCTTCTTTGATGCGTTCCGAATCGCCGACGACATTCTGAGGCAAGCCGTGCAGGGCATTTCTGACATCATTACGGTGCCGGGCATCATCAATCGCGACTTCGCGGACGTGAGAGCGATTATGCATGGACAAGGTTATGCGGTGATGGGCACGGCCGTAGCGACCGGAACCAACCGCGCAGTAGATGCAGCGAACCGGGCGATTTCTAGCCCCTTGCTCGAAGATAATTCGATTGAAGGCGCGCAGGGAATTTTGATCAACATTTGCGGCAGCTCGTCGCTGTCGTTGCATGAAGTGCATGAAGCTTCCAGCGTCATCCAGAAAGCCGCGCACGAAAATGCCAACATTATTTTTGGCGCGGTGATGGATGACGCGATGAAGGATGCAGTGAAGATCACCGTGATTGCTGCCGGATTCAAGGATGTGGGCAAAAACTCGATTCAATCGAAGCCCGCGTTTCTGCCAAAGACGTGGAAGGCCGGACGCGATATTTCCGTGCAGCTTCAACAGGAATTGCCGCAACCGCCGCCAACTGTGGTGCACAACACGCAAGGACCAATGCCATCACCAACTGTGCGTGAAGTACAGCAGGAATCACCCAAGGACGATCTTGACGTGCCGACGTTTATGAGGCGGCAAGCTCAGAAGGCCTAGCGAGACCCTTTTCCGCAGGACAATACTTTTCAAGCGCGAGTTGTGCGCCGAAAATAACCATAAAAAAGGAAAACGACGATCAAAGCAAGGAATGCTCCCGTTGAGTCGATGAGCGAATCGATGGGGGAAGCGGTTCGCGAGGCGACAAAAGACTGGTGGATTTCGTCCAGCGCAGAGTACGCGGCGGCGATGAACCACGCCCCGAAGGCCCAAGTCCAATACCAACCCTTGCGGTCCCCGCGCATGCCACGGAACAGCAACAAGTAGAAAATAAAATATTCGGTAATGTGGGCGCTCTTCCGCGCGTAGAGATGCATGAGCTCAAACTGGTCTTCCGTCATCGAAGGAAAGAGCCAGTGCAGGATCGGCCACAGGACAACTCCGGTGTGCGCGGAGGAAAATGAGTCGGTGGACGCGAAGAAAATGACGACACCCCAAAGAATGGCTGGCCACCAAGCACGCAGCCAGCCTGGAATCATGGATTGCGGAAGCACCCGCGCGCGGAGTTCGCCAAGCGGCGGAGCGGGTCGAGGATTACGCCATGGTTCAGAACCGGACAATCGTTTCTCCTTCTACGACTAGTATGGTTGCCAATCAGCCAGCCAGAAATAAATCAACAATGAATTTATTCCGGCGACGGCATCACGGTAACCGATTATTCCATGCGGTAATTGGGAGCTTCCTTGGTGATGACCACGTCATGGACGTGACTTTCACGTAAGCCTGCCGCGGTGATACGCAGGAAGCGGGATTTTTCCGCGAGTTCTGTCACCGTGCGGGCGCCCACGTATCCCATGCCGCTCCGCAAGCCGCCGACCAGCTGATCGGTGAGCGCGCCAAGAGAACCTTTATAGGCGACGCGGCCTTCAATGCCTTCCGGTACGGACTTGCCGCTCTCGGTCATGTCCTGAACTACAGAATAACGGTCGGAACCCGAACTCATCGCACCTATCGAACCCATCCCGCGATAGGACTTGAAGGTGCGGCCCTGATAAAGAATTGTTTCGCCGGGAGCTTCTTCGGTTCCGGCAAAAAGACTGCCGATCATGACACAGGACGCGCCAGCGGCGATGGCTTTGGTGATATCGCCGGAATATTTTATGCCGCCGTCGGCAATGATGGGAACGCCGCTGCCTAGAGCGGCTTTAAACGCATCGATGACCGCAGTCAGTTGTGGAACACCCGCGCCGGTGACGATCCTAGTCGTGCAGATGGAGCCCGGGCCGATGCCGACTTTCAACCCGTCGATGCCGAGAGAGATTAAATCGCGAGCGCCGTCTTCGGTGGCGACGTTTCCGGCGATCAGCTGGATATCCGGCAAACGATGCCGAATCGCTCTGATTGCTTCCATCACCCGTGCCGTGTGGCCGTGGGCCGTATCGATCGCGAGAACGTCTGCTTGGGCTTTGGCCATTTCTACGGCGCGTTCCAGAAAATCTCCCGTAGCACCGACGGCCGCGCCAACACACAAGCGACCGTGATCGTCTTTTGATGCGCGGGGATATTCCAGTTTTTTCTGAATGTCTTTTACGGTGATCAGACCCTTCAAGTTAAAGTCCGCGTCCACCACAAGAAGTTTTTCGATGCGATGTTTCTGAAGAATTTTTTCGGCTTCTTCAAGAGTCGTGCCGACCGGGACGGTGACGAGATTGTCTTTGGTCATCACCTGGCCGACGAGTTGAGCATGATTTTTCTCAAAACGTAAATCGCGATTGGTGAGAATACCGCTGAGGCGTGTGCCGCGAGTCACCGGAAGGCCCGAAATGCGGTACTTGTTCATGATCTCAAGCGCTTGGCGGATGGTGATGTCCGGCGAAATGGTGACTGGGTCGACGATCATTCCCGATTCCGAGCGTTTCACACGGTCGATTTCTTCGTATTGACGATCGATGGGGATATTGCGGTGGATGATGCCGATACCGCCTTGGCGCGAGATGGCGATGGCCAGGCGTGATTCGGTCACTGTGTCCATGGCCGCAGAGGCGAGCGGAATGTTGATGCGGAGTTTGCGCGTGAATTGCGTGGAGGTATCGACCTCCGTCGGGAGAATCGAGGATTTACCCGGTACGAGCAATACGTCATCAAATGTCAGGCCTTCGGGGATCGGACCGTCAATCATGGATGCCTCGCGAAAATAGATGTGCTGCCGTCAAGTGTTCGGCCAGAAACAGCGCAGCCCAGCGGGGGCCGCTGGGCCGCAGGATTTCAGTAAGTCAGAAAATTGAATCACGGTGTAATCTTTAATTTTAGAGGTTAAGACGGAGACCGGTCAAGTTTAGCTTCAGATACGGCCTTGTCGAACTTCGAATTTTCCTCTACCAATGTAATGTGGGGAATAGGCGCATGGAAATACGACGGCTCGTGCCATCCGATGCCGCGGCCTTTCGTGAAATTCGACTGGAAGCGCTTCGACGCGCTCCAGAGGCATTCAGCAGCACGTTTGAAGCAGAAAGCGTGCATACAGTCGAATGGTTTGCGGATCGACTGGACAAGTCGAATATGTTTGGCGCATTCCACAACATGGAACTAGTAGGGATCGCCGGACTGCTGAGTTCGGCTCAACGGAAAGAAGCACATAAGGGGCTGCTCGTGAGCATGTACGTTCGGCCTGGTTCAAGAAGGACGGGGATCGGTAACCAATTAGTCGCGACGATTATTGAATTTGCGCGCCATCGAGTGGAGTTAGTCCAACTGGCAGTCGTTAGCGAAAACCAGGAAGCGCGGCGACTCTATGAACGGTTTGGCTTTGTGCAATACGGTTTACAGAAAAAGGCGCTAAAGCAGGGTGACCGCTACTACGACGAGATTCTTATGGCCAAAGATTTGGAGTCGAGTTGAAAACAGGGCAGCGACCTCAAGGGTGTGCCGGGAGACAGCATTGATCCCGTTTGAGCCGCAGGCTTGGCTAAAGAATGGCCATCTGCAGACGGTTGCCGGGGCGTTTATGCAGCGGACGTTTGCGCTGGCATATTCGCAAGAGCGGCTGTTTCGTGTTGATAGAAATTCGCAACTTAAAGGAGAGTGCCATTGGCAGTTGGGGAATGGGCGAGATGTGCCGGTGATCGTGATCGTGCACGGCCTAGAAGGCTCGAGCGATTCGAGTTACATGCGAGGGATTGCAGAGAAGGCCTTTGAGCGCGGGTTCCATGCAATCCGAATGAACCAGCGGAATTGTGGTGGAACAGAGAGGCTTACCCCGACGCTCTATAACAGTGGAATGAGTGGTGACTATCGTGCTGTGCTGCAAGAGTTGATTGCCGAGGGCTTCGAGAAGATTTTCTTTGCCGGCTATTCGATGGGCGGCAATTTGGTAACGAAAATGGCGGGAGAGTGGGGCGAGGCGCCGCCGCCGCAATTGCGCGGTGTGGCGGCGGTGTGCCCGGCCCTGGATCTGTCGGCTTGCGCAAACGCCCTCGAAAAAACCGAGAACTATTTGTACCAGCGGCATTTTGTGAAGGGCTTGATGACGCGTTACCTGCGAAAGGCCGAAATGTTTCCGCAGCGGTATTTAATGAATGGATTCGGGCCGATCCGAACGGTGCGTGAATTCGATGATGCGATTACCGGGCCGCAATTTGGATATAAGGACGCAGAGGAATATTACCAGGCGGCTGGCGCAAAGCGGGTGATTGCACAAGTGCGAATCCCGCTGTTATTGATCACCGCAAAAGATGATCCGTTTGTGCCCTACGAATCGTTTCTGCGCGCGAAGGTTGCGGAAAATCCGAGCGTGCAATTCGTGGCACCGGAAAATGGGGGCCACTGCGGATTTATTTCGAAGTGGCCGGGCCGGGAACGGCACTGGGCGGAGCAGCGGATCGTAGAACAGATGGCTGAACTTGTGAGGTAGAGCCGGCTTGCCCGGTCGCGGGTCGTGAGGTTTGATCGCTAGCCCAAAGGCTTCTCGAGTGACACTTGAAATCCTTGCGTGAGCAGTTTCGCAGGGCCATCGGCCACAATCACCATGTCGTCTTCGCAGCGTAAGCCGAATTCGCCGGGAATGTAGATTCCCGGTTCGTTAGAAAAGGTCATGCCGGGCATCAAGACAGTCTTACTTCCCCGTACTAAATAGGGATGTTCGTGGCCATCGAGGCCAATGCCGTGGCCGAGACGGTGCGTGAAATAGCTATAGTCGGGCCCGTAACCGGAACGAGTGATCACTGCCCGGGCCGCATCGTCTACCGAACCACTCAGTCTCGCTGAGCGTGCTGCGTCGAGCGCGGCGTCCTGAGTTTTGCGGACGATCTCGTAAACCTGTTGAACTTTGACGGAGGGTTTCCCAAAAATTCCGGTGCGAGTTACATCGGATTGATAGCCTTCGACAGTACAGCCGCCGTCGATCAGAACAACATTGCCCTCCTCTAATTTCTTCGGGACTTTGGAGCCGTGCGGTTGCGCTGCCGAAGCGCCCAGCAGAACCAGAGCCTCGCCACGCAAAGCCATTTTTGCAAAACCAGTGTTGATCCAATCTCCGATATCGGCCTGCGCCATGCCTTCTTTTAACAACGCGAATACTTCGCGGAAAACATCGAACGTAGCTTCACAGGCCAGCCGCATCAGGGCCAGTTCGTGCTCCGATTTAATCGAGCGGCAGCCGACTGTGACTGGATCGGCAGAAAGGAAGGTGCAGCCGGAGGCGGTGGCTCGAAGATGATCGTAGAAGGTGAAAGGAAGGGCTTCTTCGATGCCGATGCGGCCGGTGCTGATTTTGCGGTCTGCAAATGTGGTTGCGATGAGTTGTGTAGGGCTCTCATCCTCCTGCCAAACGCGAACTTCGACAGAATAGCGAAGCGATTCGCGCATGCGCGATTCTTCAAACGCAGGAGAAATCAAAACGGGTTGGCCGCTGCGCGGCAAAACCAGACACAATAGACGCTCGCTGAGCCACCAGCGAATGCCGGTGAAGTAATAAAGAGATGTGCTCGGTCCAAGAAGAATGGCGTCAAATTTCGGATCAAGTTGCCCCATCAATTCTTGTGCGTGGTGCGCACGGTTTTGAAATTCCTCCGCGGTGATCGGATGGACGCGATCGCCTAACGGCTTGAGCGAGCGAAACGCGGGAGTGTCGGCATGGGCGGAAGGAATGGATGCAACGGCTGCACCGAGCCCGAGGGCCGAGGTCGAGTTCAGAAATCTACGGCGTGAAACGGCAGCTTGATTTAGAGCCATGGCCAAGAAGAATGGGGCGGAGCGGGAGCAGAGTCAAGCGGCGAAAAAGTTTATTCCGTGCGAATGGCGAGGATCTGTTTATCCTGAACTTTGAGCTCAACGCCTAGAGGCGGGCGGATGTCACTTCCTTGCACGATGGCTCCACGAACCCAGACATTTCCGGGCAAACTCGCGGTCTTCAAGGGATCGTACAGAGTATGGGTGCAAGGATTGCCTACGAGCGGATGATTTGCAGAGCGATAGCCGTACTCACCACGCAATTTATCCATGTCGGTGATGTACTCGAGCAGGCAGGAACCGTAGAGAGCTTTGCGTGAATATGCCCAATAGCCTGAAGCTTGCAAAGCAGAGCTGCCCGGAAGCCGAATTATGGTGGCCGGGTCATTCTCGCCGGTGAGTTTATCCTTGATGAAGAAATCGGCGGACGACCACGGCTTTGAAAAATCGGATATCGGACCGATTCCAGGATTGCTTTCTGAGGCGCGGGGCAAGGATGCGGTAGGATCCTGGGGTGGCGGAGGAATCTCGATCTGCGGGGCTTGCTCCACGCGAACCGGTTCGCTGGGCTTGTGGTGCGCAAACCAGCGAATGGCAACCAGAATGACCAGGCCGAATACCAGGAAACCGATCATCAAAGGGAGCAGAGGATTGCGCTTTCGCCGGCGAGTGAAACTGTCATTCACGCCCGGAATCTGCGGCATTTCGGCTTTGAATTGGGCGGAGTTGGGCAGTTCCGTCATCATGTTCGCGGCGAATCATGACCCCCGTGAATTCAGGAGGGGATTGAAAACGCGGGAGATAATGCTCCTCAAGGGGAATTGTACCCAAGCGCGCCCGCTCGGGCAATCGAAGGATGAAATGTGCCGGAAAGGTTACTTGTATTGGTGAAAAGGTGACAAAACAGAGCGAGGTGCTTGTTTCCAACCAGAATGAGTTCTAGTGTAATGAGAATAAGACGGACTGAGGGGTTTTCGCAACACCGATGAGCGGCGAAACTCGATCTTCGGCGCGCGCTTTCGTACGCACTCTGAACATTTTGTTGAAGTTCGCCCGTCTCTATGAGTTCGGGCACGCGCGAACCATGGGTCAATTCGAAACCGCGTGGAAAGAACTACGTAAGGCCCTGGATGAAAGCGGCGACACCGGATTGCTGTTGGGTGCTTCTGGCAACCAGATTCTGCTCGATGGCGTTCCCCTTGGATCGGCGGCGGGAGAACGCAGCTTTGCACAGCTGCTTACCTCTAGCGGCATTGCCAGCATTCACTTCTCAACGAATCTTCAACAAGGACAATTTGCACGATTTGTCCGCGCGTTTCCCAGTGGAAACGCCAAGCCCAGTTCGCTGGCAGAGCAGTTGAAGTCGGCCCTGGCGGGCGAGACCGGCATTCGCATCAACGAAATCCGATTTGTCGCCGAAGACGGCTCGGTTGCCGGACTAAAGGTCGCCGCACAGCTCACCGCGAAAGCACTTGGCGCTTCCAGCGACAAGATGCGCGACATTTTCGAAGACCCCAATAAATTGCTGCAGCTGATTCTGGCCTCGGAAAGTAACCGGGGCAGCGGCGGTGGCTCCGGGGGTGGCAGCGGGCCGGGGTTTGGCGGGGGCGGGCCTGGGGGCTCTGGTGGTGGCGCGGGGTCCAGTTGGTCTGGCGGCACCGGTGGCGGCGGAAGCCTGTGGGAAGCAGGCAAAGCTTCTGGCGGCGGGACAGGCTCGAAAGGTAGTGGTACTGGAGAGGGTTCAGGCCCAGGCGATTCTAGCTGGGGCGGCGGAGGCTCAGGGTCGGGATCAGGCGGTGGAACTGGAAGTGGCGGTGGAACTGGAAGCGGCGGTGGAACTGGCTCGGCTGGCGGCTCGCCTCCCGAGCCTGGCAAGTGGATGAGCGCGGTGACCGCTTCAACGCTACTTCGTGGGGCGAGCGGCGTTCCGGGAGTGTTCGGAACAGGTCTTGCGGGAGCGGGCGGAGTCTACGGAGTTGCGGAGGAAGATGTCAAGTCCATGATCGGGCTCTTCGCGCAACTGGGACGTTCGCGAAAAGATCCCGACAAAGCGATGGACGCGGCCACATTCCAATCGCGGCTATCTTCCTTGCCGGTGCGGGCTCAGTACACTTTGCAGCAAGCCCTGGCGGGATTGGCTGCGCAGGCCAGCACGGATAAGCCGGAAAAGCCCATGCTGCTGAAGCTCGCCGAGCATGTGGCGATTCGATTTGCGCTCGATAGCTATGAACGTGGGGAATTGCGCGTGAACGCGGTGAAGCAGTTGTTGGACCGGATGAATGCCGAAATCGAAGCCCTGAGGAAAATTCTGGGTTCCCAGGAAGAAATGATGGCGAGCGCAGGAATTCAGGTGCAAGCCTATACAGAACTACTCGACCAGGAATTCTGGTCGCAAGTTCCGGAAGAAAACAAGAAGGAAGTTTTGACCTCCGATGAAGCCTGGTGCGTGCCACCGCGCAACGTACGAGGTTTCCTCGAAGAGATGTTGCGGCGCGGGGAACTTAAAACCGTAAACGAAATTTTGTTGAAATACGCGGCTTGCGTGAAATTGGACGCCCCCGAGGCGCGGCGCACCACGGCCATTGGTTTGTCAGACTTAGCGGAATTTTATGGAAGCGGCGACGGAAGCGCGTTGATCGATGTGATCCAGCGGCTGGGCGCGCAATTGGCCATAGAGCGTGAACCGGATCTGCAGACCCTGATCGGCGCGGCGTTTGTCCGGATGAGCCAGGAAGCAGGCTCGAAGCGATTTTATCCTGCCATGCAGCAGGCATTGGCTTCTTTGGATGGCGTGGAATCATTGCGGCCGGGCTCGACGAGCAACCTTCGCCAGAGAATCGGAGCCGAAGAGCGTCTGCCGGAATTTATTGAAGATGCGATGCGCAACGGCCAGGTTCCCGATGGCATGCTGGATATTTTGGCGTTGATGCCAAAAGCCTCCCTGCATTACGTCACGCATCGATTTGCGAATTGCGGTTTCCGAGAAGATTGTGAACTCTTGGGAAACATCGTACATGGATTGGGCGAGGAAGCAGTAAACCGTTTGGTCGAAACACTGCAGAGTGCCCCGGCTTCTGAAGCGGCAGAAGTAATCGGCTTGCTCAGCCAATTGTCCGTTCAATCCGTAGAGCGAGTATTGCCGCAAAGGCTGGCGCAATGGCCGCGTTCTTCACATGACCGCGCGATTCGGCAACTTTCTTCGGCACCCGCCAAGGAAAGAGGGCAATTGCTGGTTTCGCTCTACCCTTCACTCGACCCGCTGATTCAACCGCTGGCGTTGGATGAAATGGGCATGAGCGGACAATTGGAATGCATCCCCCTGCTGCTTGAATTGGTTCGCGACGATTCTGCTGCCGGATTTACCCGGATCAAGGCAATTGAAGCGCTGGGAAGACTACGGGCAAGCGCCGCCAGTACTACACTTCAACAGATTCTGGAAACGAAACAAGTGTGGCGGTGGACATATCACAGCGAATTGCGAATTGCCGCAGCACAGGCTCTGCAAAAAATTGAGCCGGCAATGGGATTGGAAAAAATCGCGACCAGCGGACTCGATCGCAAAGATCTTGTGTTGGAACCGATTGACCCGGAACCGAACGCACCAGTGATTCGACAACGCCGCTATGCGCGATTGAAACTTTCGAAGCAAGTCAATGCCGTCACCACAAATCTTAGAGAAGACTTAAAACTTTCCATCCCTGAACTGAACTTAGGTGGGGGAATCGGCTCCTCCAGCCGGCACCTTGCCCCTGGCTCTCTTCTCACCATGAAATTTTCCCATGGAGTGCGAAATATTCGGGCTCAAGCAATCGTACGCGGCGCGCGGCCGCAAGCCATGGCGTTTGAATTCGTGGAAATGGAATTGGATGAACGCGCAAGATTGCGCAAATTATTGCTGGAGCTCGGAGGATTGCCGCAAACCTCAAACGTCAATAACCGAAGTCGCAGGCAAAGTCGAGTCGCCCTCTCAAGATGATTATCCTAGTTTCTCACCTGACCCTACCGTTTGATTCACCGGTCCGAAGAGCAGGTCGCTGAGCTGTCCTGATGGCGGAATGGCGGCCCGGTCACATGGGACGACTGTACCATTGTGGCCACCGTTCAAGAGTCCTACGGTACTAGTGAAGAAGTTCTAATCCAGTTTCGTCGAGGACTATCGACACGAGGTGGGTTTACCGCCTTATGAAAACGGATCCAAAAACAACGGCAGCTCGCGCGTTTGTTCGCAGTTTGAACATCCTCCTGAAATTTGCGCGTCTCTATGGGTACGATCACGCTCGCACGGTGGAGCAGTTGAATATTGCGTGGGACGAGCTGCGCACGGCCGTTCCGGAAGGGGCTGAGACCAGCTTGCTGCTGGGCGCTACGGGATCGCAACTGTTGCTTGATGGCGTCCCGCTAGAAGGTTCACCAGCGGAAAGACAGTTTGCCCAACTCCTGTCAGCTGCCGGCCTGGCCAGTGTTCAGTTCACAGCAGATGTTACGGAACTAGAGATGGCGAGGTTTATTCACGCGTTTCCTACGGGAAAGGCAAAGCCCTCCGAGCTTGCGTTGCAGCTGAAAACGGCTATCGCGGATGCGCGCGGCATTCGCGTCAATGAGATTTGTTTCGTGGCCACAGACTCGCGATTGAAGGATGCCAGCATGGCCGCGCAGATTGCCGCGGCATCGTTGGGAGATGAGCAGGACCAATTTCGCAAAATGCTGAATGATCCGCAAAAGCTACTGGAACTGATTGCGGCTGCGCAAGGCTCACAATCGGACGGACAGGGCGGAGGCGGCGACGGCTCAGGTGCCGGGGGCAGTGGCGGGGGTGGAACCCTGATCGGCAACTCTGGAGCCGTACTCGGCGGGGTTGCCAGCTGCGGCAGCGGTACGGAAAATGGGTATGCTGGCCGGATGGGAGCCCGGCCAGGCCTTGCCACGGCTGGCCAGAGTGGCCCTGGTTCGAGCGCCAGCGCACACGCTGCGAAAAATGCCCACGCCGGCGAGCCCGATGACGAGGAAATTTACCGGATTCTTCGCGCGCTCACGAGCTTTGGAAAATTGGGTGTGGGTGATAATCCGGCAGGGGCAGCAGTTGAATTTCAACAACAGGTCACGCAACTGCCTGGGCGCGCGCAGGACACTCTGCGTAACGCGTTGGCGGGCATCGCAGAGCAAGGTCGACACGCCAAGCTCGACAAGGATGTACTGATCCAACTTGCCGAACACTTATCCATTCGCTTTGCTCTGGAACGTTTCGAGCGCGGCGAAGTGAAAGTAAATGCGGTGCGGCAGATGCTGGACCGCATGAATCAGGAAGTGGAAAGCCT
>DATFZN010000070.1:0-4080 GCA_035314425.1 Candidatus Acidiferrum sp.
TCGTCACTCATCAAGTGCCTCCTCCCCTCTTGCACAAACGGCGGAAGAGCTCCTCCGGCAAAACTTCCCACGTGTGCGCTAGGACCAATCGCAGGCGGTCGCGCGATCGGCAGCCGACCATGACCATGTTGTCGCGCACACACGGTCTGAAAACCGGGAATCGTCGGCGAACAGCCTGAAAAGACAGTTCCGGCCGGCAATCTCCCTCCACTCGGCCTGGTCAACAACCATGATTTTTCATTGAAATCTGCGACTAAATTGAGGCCACAAATGGTCTACCCATTAAATGAAAAGTCCACGATTTAACTGAAAAAACCCTTTTCAATTAAATCGTAGACTCCGAGATAAACCTCTCGGTTTTCAGTCTACGTTTTAACTGAAATCGACACGCGCGCCAGCGGTAAGAAGAGCGGCAAAAAGGGCGAAAAAAAGGCCAGCGTCCACTTCCGCCAGGCTTGTCCCAAGTTTCTCCGCCAGTCCTTTCACGAATTTGCCGGGTGTTCAATCCGCTACTGCGGCTGGGCCCGCGCCCATTATGAGGCCCAACGCGCCCAAGGCAAAGGCCATCATGCTGTGCCGCGCTGCGTGCAGTGGCCTTCAAATGGATCCGCATCCTTTTTGCTTGCTGGAAACAGCGCATCCCCTACGACCCCCAGCGCTATCTGCAGGCCCTCCAACAGCGCGCTTCACCCTACGCCAACGCCTGTTAATAACTCCCAAAAAAAACATTGACGGACCAACTCAGATGTCTCGTTCTTGGGAATGTTCAGGGGAAGGGGCGATGCCACGTGGAGAACGTATTCGCAGCCGGCGACGGCTTCTGGCCACCCAGCATCGTTTTCGAGATCGGCGGCGATGAAGGACAAGCGATCGCCCGGCACGGCGCCGCCTTCCTTCAGCATGGCGCGCACCTCGCCCTCGCGCTTCAGGTTCCGCACCGTGGTGCGTACCTGATGGCCGATGGCCAGGAGTTGCAAGATGGAATGGCTGCCGATGAAGCCCGACCCGCCGGTCACCAGGATGGTGCTCAACTTCTCCTCCTTGATTGTTCAATGGTTTCGATCTGACAGCAGGCTCGAATGCAAACACCGATTTCTTTCATAAAGTCTGCTCTCGACGGATATCCTTCCATGTCAATCCGCACAGAAAGTGTCGAATGCAGGTAAATCGAGACCGGATCTGTCGTGATGCCATCCAAAGCGAACGGAAACGGCAACCAGGTCCTCGAAACCGGCAAGATTCGCCGATCAGATTGCGCTTGGGGTCAGCCGTTTGAAGCCGCTCCCTAGGAGAATCCTCTTTCGCGACTCGTGGCACGAGTCATGCTGTGTGGAATTGCAAGCCGCGGATCTAACAGATTCCGCGGCTTCTTTAACCAGTCTACTTACACTTTCTTGCGGCTCAGTTTTACGGACATTTTGAATAACAAACCTATGGCGCCAACGGCATCCAGGACGCACGGTAACGTGGCAGAACTCGAGAGCAATCCTTCGCTCACCAAGACCTCAGAGGGTTTAAGCGATGAATTCTCCATCCCTGGAAACGGGGCAGTTGAAAATCAGGCCTTTGCCACGACGGCCACTTTTCCGTTTCCTTCTTGGAAAACTATTCTGGACCTCACCTGTATTTTGCTCAGCATGCCTTTGTGGTTGCCGGTCGTGCTGTTTCTGGCGTTGTGGATTAAGCTCGCTTCTCCCGGACCGGTTTTTTTCCGGCAGGAACGCGTCGGCCATCGCGGGAAACGTTTCATGATCCTCAAGTTCAGGACAATGAAGGTGAACGTCGAGACCCGGACCCACGAACGTCATCTCGAGCAACTAATCAACGCCGACGTCCCGATGACGAAGTTGGATGCTGCAGGTGATCCGCGCATCATTCCTGGGGGGCGCTTTCTCCGGGCTACCGGCTTGGATGAATTGCCTCAGCTCTTTAACGTGCTCCGCGGCGAAATGAGCTTGGTCGGCCCGCGTCCCTGCACACCGCACGAATTTAAGAGCTACCAGGTGTGGCAAAGGGAACGAGTCAACGCCCGGCCCGGCCTGACTGGTTTTTGGCAAGTCAACGGTAAGAACAGGACAACATTTACTGAAATGATTAAGTTGGACATCTTTTATACCAAGAACATGTCCCTCTGGCTCGATCTCACGATAATGTTAAAAACGCTTCCAGCACTCATCACCCAGGTTATCGATAGCCGGTCCGCTCCGCGTCCCCGCGTGCGGGCGGTTGCTGGCAATCTCTCAAATAAGTTTATTGCCGGGCAGTGCTGAACGCAGCGACTTGCTGATAGTCCGCGCCGACCACTGGGCGATGATCGGTATGTCGTCCAAGCGGACGGAGTGAAATGGAACGGCAAAACGAGCGTCTATGTTGGAGGCGCGAGCTTTTCGGGGTTGTTAGGGGAAATAAACAAATCGATGCGCACGCCGGAATTGCTAAAACGCTGGAGCCGTGTGATGCCTGACGGCGCGGCGCTGAAGGTGATCCAATGGGCGTGGAGCGAAAGTTTGATCGAGAGAATCCCGTAGCGTTGGGGGGCCGTCAGCGCCGGTAGTCTACGCTTCTATCCTTGAAAACACTATCAGCCGCTCGCCTGCCCGAATTTGTAGAGCCGATGAAACCAAGAGTCGTCGATTCAAGTGCGTATTAAAGCCTTTCGGGATCGACGGGAAAGGGGCGGCCGGCATCGGCCAGGATATTCAACGCGCTTTCAGTGAAGCTATCCTAAGGCGGTGCAGCGGCAAAGGCACGTGCTCCCAAGGCCGCCAAGGGCAATTGTCACGCTGCACGAAATTAGGAGACTTGGAGAATAAAGACCGGTTTGTTGCACTAAATTGGGAGACTCAGCAAACGAATTGCACTTAATTAGGAGACCCGCAATCCTGTGTACATTGCGAAATTTCTCCTGGAAGAAGTAAATCCCGCCCAGTGCCAATTGTGTCGCTTTTGCATTTAAATGGGAGACCACGTAGGTCACATGAATGTTTACGCTGACTTCTCCGGGGATCCGCTCGGTGCCATCGACTACGAATTCCTAATTCGCCGCGGCAGGGTGAGCGGCGGCTTGTTGGCTTATATCCCGGGTACACGCAGTGAATTCGCGATCGACAATCAGCACTCCGTCCGATTCGACTTTGGTCACCTAACATCTTCGGTCGCAGGGAAGAGTCAGTAAGAGGGCGAGCAGGATTATCGCAAGGGAACGCATTATTGAATGGTGGACGCGAGAGGAAGTCTATGCGCGATTTCATTGTCATTCATCTCTGGCTCCGATAAAACCGACTCCATGCGCATTATACTCCACCTCATCGCATTACTCTCTTTCATTGCAATTCCGCTAGCTGAGTCTCAAACGCTAACGCCTAGCCCCAGTCCAGCCGCATCGCCCACACCACATAAGCGCGTAAGGAAGTCTAAAGCCGTTGCCCCTGATGTCACTGCCACGCCTACCCAAAGCGCGACCCCAACTGCAGCCACAGCTAGTACGCCCAAAACCAAGACTACAACCGCGCCAGCCGCAGACGGCCAAGTTTGGGTCAACACGAAGAGCGGGGTCTATCACCGCCCAGGCACCCGGTGGTACGGAAAGACCAAGCAAGGCAAATACATGAGCGAGCAGGATGCAATAAAGGAAGGCGACCGCCCCGCAAAGAACCAGTGATGACGATCCATCATTGCAACAACCCCTTTGCCCGATCAAATAGCCTTATTTAGGATACTTAAGAGGGTGTTTGAAAAGTCCTGACTCCCGTCAAATTCTGTCGTGTATGTGCTCACTTCAGCTTCCGGAAACGCTCGACACTATCCGAAATCGCTTCAGCGGCGGCAAGTGAACGTGGGTTCTCAACCCACGGCTCGCTATTGCTCCTGATCGCCGTGGCAGGAAGCGGTTTATTTCAATCTAAAGAGCGATAGACGCAGTGAGTAGCGGCGCTTTTGCATCTCGACGTTTGGACGATAGGATTTGATCACTAATCCACGGCCTTTCTGTTAGTTCTGATTGTATCAATACGAAATAGCACAATCGTTTTCTGCGGCTAAAGAATGGGCGATCAGCCGGGTTTCAAACACTTTTGTTGA
>DATFZN010000071.1:0-31807 GCA_035314425.1 Candidatus Acidiferrum sp.
GTGACCAATTGGCCTTGCACCTACTCCTACACCCCGCTGCCAACGGCCTCCAATGCGAATCCCAAGGCGGTTACCGGGAATTGCACCAGTGGTTCGACGCTCAATGGTGGATCGGTCGGAACCTGGGTGATCACCACCACAAACGGATCAAACGTTTTGACCTATACCGCGCCTCCGCTTTCGAATTTCCCCAATCCGGCGCCAACGCTGACATTCACGGCGCAGGCCGATGCCAACAAGAGCAAGACGGGAACGGCGACAGTCGGACTCGACTCTGGCATCCGAGTCACGGTGACGCCCTCAACCGCGACTGTCCCGGTTGGTTTGACCCCGGCGCAAGAGCTTTCCTTGAGCGCATCGTTTCTCAACTCGCCTGCCACCGGACAACAATGGTTATTGGTTCAGCCGAATTCCAGCTCGAGCACCGTAGCGAATCAAACTGCCAATCCCTTGTCGACTACCTGCAGTCCCACCTGCGGCATGATCAATAACAATGGGATTTACACTGCTCCCGCTACCTTGCCGACAAACACCACGCCATCTGGAAGCGCAAATACCCCAGCAACAACGGTGTATGCGGTGGTCTGGTCGTCTGCCGATACAGTTCACTACTCCTATGCAGTCATCACCCTGGTGAATGCGACGACCAATCCCATTACTTTTGATTCCATCTATCCGACAACCATTCCCGCCGGCGGAGTGAACCAGGATATTTGGCTCAATGCAGATAATTTCCTCAATACCACCAATATTTATTTTGCGCCGCCGGGACAGGCGCCGAAGCAGATTCCCAATACGAATATCTTCACGATCCCGGTTAGCCTGCAATATTGCACCCCTTCAGCCACGGGAGTGACCCCGATTGTGACCTGCAATGCGTCGATCATGACGCGAATTCGGCTGACGCCGGATCTGCTGACCACAGCAGGATCAGGTCAGGTCATCGTGAGCGGCATCCCTTGCAATTCCACCAATGGCGGTGCGTGCAATGTTACGGCGACTCCGCCTTGCATAGAGACAGTGGAGTCCGGAGGATCAACAGCGTCGATATCCTGTCCCGTGCAGCTTGTGTATACCGACCCCGCACTGGTCGCGGCGGTCCCGGACAGTTTTCCCCAAGGGACCAGCACAACACTCGCAGTAGATGGCGGTTATTTCGGCAATACCGGTAACTTGGTTAAATTGTTGTTTAATGGAACGACGAACCTAGTCGACCCCACGAATTCCAGTGCACGATTGCTGGTGAGCAATCCACAGGGCGGCCAGATTCCAACCCCAGGTTTGTTTGAAGTGTCGGTCGAGAGTGACGCACCCATGGGGTCCTTGCCACTTTTCCCCATCGCTACAACCAACATCGCGGTTCAACCCACGTTTACCAATCTGAATTCGATCTATCACCCGGCAGTAAATCCGCCGCAGCCCTATCCTCCGAACCTTCCGTTGCCAACAAACGCTCTGCCGAGCAGCATTGCCCTGGATTCGCCAAAGGGGTTCGCTGTGATCACAGAGCAAGGAATAAACAAAGTTCAATTCATCGATCTTACCAGCGGAACGCCAAATCCGAGCGGCTCCTTTTCCACCGGAAATGCGCCGACCAGCATCGCCATCGATAACCAGATCAATATTGTGGGTTATCCCGGACAGGATATGGGGGTTGTTGTAAATAGTTTGGACAACACTCTCACTCTTTATGCGCTGAACGCCCCCACCGGCGCTGCGTTAATTGGAACTGTGCCGGTCGATCTGGCTACCTTGATTAGCGAACCCGGCGCTACGGGTTTGCCCGCCCCATTCTCTGTTGGTGTGGATCCTGGAACGCACTTGGGAGTAGTGACGTACCAGAATACCAACATCGCTTTCATCGTGGATGTGAATCCCAATTTGGACGGATCGGACAAGCGTGCTTGCTTCCTCGCCGGTAGGACCCCACCTTGCGTAGTCGCCCCGGTGTCTCTGGTGACTGGTGCCACTCCGCAGGTTGTCATGCAGCCCAACGCGCCACTCGCTTACGTAACGCCTGGGGGTATTGGCGGAACCTCGGTTGTCAATCTGTTGCAAACAGGAACGCAAGTATTTATCGCTCCCTATGTGGCCAATGGAACCAGTGGCGCGGTACGCACTGCCGGGATTGTCAAAATTATTACGACAAAACCTCACGGAATCAACCCGGCCTTGGGCGGGACGGTAATTATTTCCGGTTTGCAGCCAGCTGACCTAAACGGAACGTTTCAGGTAATTCCGGGAAGCGTCATCGATCCGTACACTTTTTCCTATTCGCAACCCGGAACCGCTGACGAAACAGAATCAAACCCGGCGAATATGCCCGGAGAAGTTCAGTACGGCATGCCTTACTACTCCTTCAACACTGGATCCTTCGCGGCAGGGGCGGCGATCAACCCGGTTACCCGCACCTTTGCTTGGGCGGACTACAATTCTAGTTCGCAACAGATCGGGTTTATCGGAACGCTAGATCAAACAGTCACAACACTCACCCTTACGGCAGGGAGCTGTCTAAACTGCTCGCCCTCTCCGGCGGGCGCGCCCGAAATTGGCTTCCGCTCGGTGGCGTTTGATCCGTACACGAACGTTTTGATTGCCTACGACCCGAGCGTTAACAGTGGACCGAACTATTCTGACAATGCCATCTCGCTGATTAATCCCGGAGGATCGGCAAACGAAACGAACTTGCAACCTTATCGAATTATCCAGGCGATTTTGACGGGGCAGGTAGGTAGCGGAAGTTATACGCCTGCAGGGCAGACGGTGCCTGTTACCGTCAATGGCCCGATGACCTACGATCCAAAAACCAAAAATGTGTTGGTAGCCAATGCCGGTAGCAACACGCTGACGTATCTTAATTTGGACCCGAGCAACATGTTTAAGCCGGTGAGCATTCAACAAATTCAAATCACCAGCGCAGGCGTCCCCAACGCACAACCTACGCTTTCCGCGGTGGATGGCCTTTACCATCCGGCGACGTGCGATCCAACAAATCCTACGTTGACTTGTATGGCGCAAGCCGTACCGCTCAATCAGACAGCGACGGTAAGAGTGTTCGGGCAGGGTTTTGGCAGCGGTTACGGATCTGCAGTTCGCTTGGATACCAATCCCTCGACCGCACCACCTTCGTCAAGTACCATGAACCCCTGCTCGACGAATCCAGCGACGTTCTGCACGCAATATATCAGTGACAGCGAGGTTGACGTGACCATTCCGGCGTCGATGCTTACGGTTGCGCATGACTATGCGCTCGATGTGGTGCTCCCGAGTGGAGTCGTTTCGAATTCCATTGACCTGTATGCGGTGGGGATTTTGAATTTGGCTACGACGACGCCGGCTGTTTGCATTCCGAATGCAACAATTCCGCAAGGACCGGAAGGTGTGGCAATTGATGAATCCCGCAAGGTGGCCTTCATCACCGACTATTCCTGCAACAGCGTAACTTCCATTGCCATTGACCCTGCGGGGTACAAGAAAATGGACGGTTCGATCGCTCCCTACATGACCGTCCTCAATACGGTTACGGTCGGAGCACAGCCGATCGGAATTGCGACGCTGCCTCGGCTCGGCTACACGGTCGTAGCCAACAGCGGAGCTACGCCAACGGGAACCGCATCGATCATCGATACCAGCAACCCGGAAGTGATGAATGTCCTGTCCTTTACGATCAGCACCACCAGTGGAGGCGTTACTACCACCACCACGGCGAACTACGTGCCGGTGGGACTTTCCCCATTAGGAGTAGCCATGGATCCGGATCATGCCTACGCGCTAATTGCCAACAATGGTTCGAACACCGTTACCTCCATTGACCTCACGGTACTGCTGCCGGGAGCAGTGACCGATAAGAATCCGACGCCGACCACCGTTGCCGTGAGCGGAGCTCCAACTGCCATTGCTGTAGATACGAACCGCGGAATTGCAGTAGTGACGCTGCTGCAAAACTCAGGGACGACCGCGGCAACCGCCGGTTTGGACGTGATCAACCTGACGACACAACCGCCTTCACGAAGTACTAGCGCGTCAGTAAACACACTCACCGCAGCTCTCACCGGCCTGGTTTTTGACCAGGCGCAAGCTACCTCGACTTCTACGACCGGCTCCGGCGCTTTGTTTTATGCGACATCCACACAGCAGAATGCCATCTACGCGTTTAACCCTAACTCCGGTGCGACACAGCCCATTCGAGTGGGAATCAACCCGTTCGGTATCGCCTATAATTACAACACTGGCGCAATCATGACCATCAACTCTACATCCAATACAGCGTCCGTTGTCGATTCCCAAACGTTTAAAACCAGGGAAACCCTCGGCATCAGTAGCCTTTCCCAATTCCCCATCGCCATGGATAACCTAAACAGTATTGGGGTCGTCGTGGACCAGAATAATAATCGCGTGCTGTTCCTGCCAGTCCCGAAGTAGGGAAGGCGAGAGTATTTGTGTGCGGCACAGGAATGAGCCACGGCGAGTCGTTTTGGACCGCCAGAGGATTGCGCGGATCTCTAGGAGTCAGTTATACTTCTATGTTTGTGTTGAGATAGTTGTAGCGTGCCTATAGACCTAGAGCAAGGAATCGCGGAGAGAAATCGCCTGAAATCGCCGGATGGGTGATTACCGGCGCAGGATGGGCAACGAATTTTAGCCGGCAGACGGCTACGTTATCCAAAGGTATGTCATTTCGTTGGTCGCTCAAGCGAGGAGCGAAAGACGCACCCGGAAATGAATAAGGAGAAAACAGTGAATTCCAGAAATATCATTCGAGCAGTTGCGTTGGCTGCGGCGTACCTTTTGGCTACGGTTGCGGTCCCTGCACAGACAGCGGCGGGCGCGGCCAGCGGTAGCAAGATCGGCGTCATTAACGTACGGCAAGCCATTGTGACCACCGTGGAAGGCAAGCAGGCTTCGGCGGAATTGCAGGCGCAATTTGCTTCACGGCAGAACGAATTGGAAGGGTTGAACAAACAGATCAACGATCTGCGGCAAAGATTGCAATCCGGAGCTGCGACGTTGAGCGAAGATGAAAAGCAAAGACTCACTCTTCAGGGCCAGCGAATGGCCGCTCAACTGGAGCGCAAGCAGAATGAAATGCAGGAAGACGTGAACGCAGCGCAAGGCGAAGTTGTGGATCGCATCGGCCGGAAGATGATCGATGTCTTGGATCGTTATGCTCGGGAAAATGGCTTTGTCGCGATCTTCGATTCCTCCGCGCAGAACTCGCCGATTTTGTATGCTTCAACAAACATCGACGTGACCAATGAAATCATTAAGTTGTACGATCAGGCCTATCCCGGAGGGGCAGCAGCCAAGCCAGCGGCAACCAAACCAGCGGCCACGCCGAAGCCCGCCACACCACCGCCAGCGGCAAAGCCATAATACTGAATTTAATCGAATTACATAAAAGGGCTGCCAGAAATTGGCAGCCCTTTGGCTTCTTGCCGACACCGCCTCCTGCGCCTGCTGCTGCGATTCGGACATGGGCGATCGGTGTCGGCGGTGTCGGCGGTGTCGGCCAGCCGTTTCGGAAGATTGACAGCCACCAGCCATTCCATCCCCAGTGAAATTGCGGTTTTGCTTCGCTCGTTGGCCCTTCCACAGTAGACTCCTATTTTCGCATTCGCAGACCCAGCTTGATTTGTTCTATGTCTTATAGTATATATACAATAAGATGATTCATAAAGGTAACGGACCGCTCGCTTCTCGACTGCGTCAGCGCAAGTTTCAGCTGTTGCGCCGTTTCTCTATCCCTGAGGATGCCCTCCCTGGCTCCCTCGTCCTCACCCATCTCCGTTGCGGCAAGCCCACGTGTCATTGTGCCGAGGACCGTGGCCATCCCGTCTGGTCGTTAACGTTTATGGTCCAAGGTAAAAAACGTGTCCAGCACATCCCCAAGGAGTGGGTCGAGGAGGTGCGACGCCGGGTCAAGGCGGGACGGGAGTTTCAAGATGCCGTCCGCGAAGTATTGGCGGCCAACGCACAACTACTCGTACTGGAGCGCAAGAAGCTCAAGAAAAAGAAAAAATGAACCGTTCTACGCCACGTCATCTGCTTCGCTATGTGACACGGCGTCTTCGTCTCCGACGGTATCTCAAGGATCCGGGAGACGGTCGGCAACAACCTCAGATTCCAGCCCAGGCTCTGCTCTGGGCCTTGTTGATCGGGCAAATCCTCCGGCAATCCAGTTTTCATGCGGTCGAGGCGCTGGTGCACTCTTCGGCACGACGCACGCTCTCCATTGCCACTCCGTTCGGTGACGATACCTTGGGTTATTTCACCGAGCGCCTCGATCCCCAGCCAACGCGACAAGCTCTGCTCTCCCTCATCCGTGGTGCCAAACGCAACAAAGCCTTTGATGATTGCCGCTGGATCGGTCTGGCCCTCGACGGCACCGGCGCAGGATGGCGGACGCACCCGGGTTGCAAACTCTGTCGGCCACAACAGAACGCTGCGAAACAGATTCAAGGCTATCAACATTCTTTCGTGATGATCAGCGTGGTGGGAACCGGCCTTTCTCTACCCTTTGATGGGGAACCCTATGGACCTGGTGATAGCGAGTACGCGGCCGGACAGCGCTTGCTGCGGCGGGTGATCGGGAGCATGGGAAAACGCTTTGCCCAGTATGTGGTCGCCGATGGAGAATTTGCCACTGCACCGTTCCTGCATACCGCCGGAGAGCTCGGTCTCCGGGTGGTGGCACGGCTGAAAGACAATTTGCCGGAGTTATTTGCCGCCGCCCAGCAGCGTTTTCCTTCTGGACTTCCCACCGCGGTTTTTCAGCACGGGGCCGATCGCGTGGAGGTGTGGGACGCGGAAGACTTCGATCCCTGGGCAACGCTCGCTTGGGAAACCGTTCGAGTGTTCTTCTATCGTCAGCACAAGCCGGACGGCACGGTGGTGCAAGCGTACTGGCTGACCAATTTTGCCTCGTCCACCGTGGGCCCTCAATCGCTATTCCGTATGGCCAAGAGTCGCTGGGAGATCGAAAACCAAGGCTTCAACGATGCCAAGAGTCGGCACGGCCTCGAGCATATCTGTCATCATCATGCCAACAGTCTGCTGGTCGGCTGGCTCCTCACTATGCTGGCCTTGACCATCGAACGACTCTACCGACTCCGATACCTCCACCGTGGCAAACATCGGGTGCACAGCAGTGCCGGGTTGCTGCTGCTTCTCTGGCTCAGTCTTTCTCGCCCAGGTGCGGCCGACAGTAGCTGAGCCCGTCGCAAAAACGAAAGGTCACACTCTGCGCATCAGACCCGGCAACGCCAAACCGTTCAAGTGGCTACAAAATTAGGAGAAAAAACCTGTCTGAAAATAGACCTCTCCTGCCACCCCCACCATCGCGCAAGAAACTCAGTCGAAATCAAACGTTCGCTTGTGGACATCTACGATATTTCCGAAACTGCTGGGTGTCGGCCTGGTGTCTTGCTTTTGCTGTGTTGAGAGAATATACTCTTGTTTCGCTCTGGAATCGGGTCGCATCATCGGGTGGGCGCAAGCCCACTTTTTTGTTGCCGCCGGCGGTACTGAGCTTTAGGCCGGCGTAGGCCGTGGAGTCTCTGCGTGAATTTGGAAAAGGTCCGCGAGGCCGCCGAGCGGGTAGCACGTTCGGAAGGTTTGGAAGTCGTGGACGTCGAATGGAAGATTGGTAAGCAACGCTTCCTACGGGTGTACATCGACCGGGTACCCCCCGCACAGCTGGCGGAGAGCACTAGGGGCGAGGCAGCAACGAGTCCTTATCCCAAGATAAGCCACGCGGATTGCGAGTTGGTGAGCAAGCAGCTCAGCGTAATCCTGGATGTGGAGGAGTTGATCCCAGGTCCGGGGTATGTGCTGGAAGTGAGTTCGCCCGGCATGGACCGTGCTTTGAAGAGAGCGGCGGATTTTGAGCGCTTTCAGGGACGGCTGGCGAAAATCGCCACCACCGAGCAGATCGGCGAGATGAATTTCTTTGAAGGGCGCTTGAAAGGCTTTGCGGATGGGAAGGTCCGCATGGAGTTGAAAGGCAAAGAAGCTCGAATCGTAGAGATACCGCTTCAAACGATTCGGAAAGCTAATTTGGTAGTCGAATTTTAGGACGAGGAAATGGCGAATCTGCTCTATCAACAAATCGAAATGTTGAGCCGGGAGAAGCATATTGAACCGGAGGTGGTGATCTCCGCCATCGAAGACGCCATGGTTGTGGCTGCCCGTAAGTTTTACAAGACGGAGGAAGATCTTCGCAGCAAGTTCAACCAGGAAACGGGCCAGGTGGACGTGTACTCGGTGTACACCGTCGTCGAAGCGGTGACCGACCCGAAGCGCGAAATGAGCCTGGATGAGGCCAAGAAAAAGCATCCTGGCGCGACCGTAGGCACCGAAGTGTTGACCGCGAAGCCCACGGATGTTCTGGGCCGCATTGCCGCGCAAACCGCCAAACAGGTTATTTTGCAAAAAGTACGCGAAGCCGAACGCGACACAATTTACAATGAATACCACACCCGCTCGGGTGAGCTGGTTACCGTGATTGTGAAGCGCGCCGAAGGGCCGGACCTGATCGTTGATATGGGCCGGACGGAAGCACGTTTGCCGAAGCGCGAACAATCCAAACTGGAAACCTACAACATTGGCGAGCGCTTGCGCGTCGTGATCCGTACCGTGGATCGTGCCGCAAAGGGCCCACAAGTAATCGTCTCCCGTGCGGATGCGGCGCTGGTGCAGAGGCTATTTGAAATGGAAGTACCGGAAATTTATGACGGCACAGTGCAAATTCGCGCGGCCGCTCGGGAAGCCGGCGAGCGCACTAAAGTCGCCGTGGCCAGCCGCGATAAGGACGTTGATCCAGTCGGCGCTTGCGTGGGTATGAAGGGCATGCGCGTGCAGTCCATCATCCGCGAATTGCGCGGCGAGAAAATTGACATCATTCCCTACAACGAAGAAACCGTCGCCTTTGCGCAGAAAGCATTAAGCCCGGCGAAAGTTACGCGCGTGCAAGTGACTGACCCGGAAAATCGCAAGCTGGAAGTCATCGTGGAAGATTCGCAGCTTTCTCTGGCGATCGGCAAGAAGGGCCAGAATGTGCGCTTAGCCAGCAAGTTGATTGGTTGGGACATCGATATCAAGAGCGAAGAGGAGAAGCGCCGCGAGATCGAAGAGCAGATGACCGCCCTGACCGCTCCTGCTACGCCGCTTACGGTATTGGCGGGGGTTGGTCCAAAGACGATCGAAAAGATTGAAGCAGCGGGCATTACTTCGCTGGAAAAACTCGCCAGCATGACTCCGGAACAGTTGATGGAAATTCCGGGGATCGGCGAAAAAATGATCGACAAGATTTATCAAGCGGTAAACCGCTTTTATGAAAGCGGGGAGTCAGCTGCCGCCACCACTAACGAAAGCGCCGTCGAAAATACCGACGAAATTGTCGAAGACGCCGCCGCGGAAAAAGCCGAGGGCCGAACGGAAGAAGCGCCAGCGCAGGATGCGCCCTTCGAAGAGGCTTCCGCGGAAAAGAACAGCGCCTCAGAACTAGTTCATGAACAATCCCTGGCAGAGGAATCCTCTGCCGCCGTTGAGTCTCCGGAGGCAAGCAAACCGGTGGAGCAGCAGGAAGAGAAAAATTCCTAACGAAGCATGAATGACGCATCCCAAGTACGTATCAATGAGCTCGCCCGTGAACTCGAGGTCAAAGCCAAAGCTATTATTGACCTGCTACCGGGATTTGGCGTAACGGAAAAGAAAACGCATTCCAGCTCGATCACGGTCGAAGTTGCCGAGAAGGTGCGCGAACGCCTGAAGTTTGAGGCTGATGCAGAGGCACGCGAGGAATCAGAGCGCACGGCCAAGGAAGCTGCAGCAAAAGCCGCACTACGCAGGCCTACGGGAACCGTGCCTGCTCCTTCGGCACCTGTTGCCGCGAATCCGGCTGCTCCTATTGCCCCGCCCCCGGTTGCTGCTGTGCCGCCAGCCGTGGCTACACCCGCACCTGCGATTCGCCCACCTGCACCAGCAGTCACCCCGAGTGTACTTCCTACGGTTCTTCCGGCTGCAAAGCCTGCCGTGCCTCCCACGCCCACAATATCTTCACCTACCACGCCGGCCATACGACCTCCTGCGCCAACAACGACTTCTCCCGTCGTGCAAACGCCGGCGCAAGCACCTCGTACGGTAGCGCCCGCGGGACAACAACCAAGTGCACGTCCTGCCGGGCCGGGTCAGCCCCCGACTGGGCCTCGACCGGGAGCAACAATTTCCCAGCAGTCCGGAACGCGCCCTCCACAAGGGGCTCGTCCGCAACAACCCAGTGCACAACCCAATGCACAAGGAAGTGCTCGCCCCGCAACGCCCGGCCAGCCACTTCGCGCAGGTCAACCCGCGTCCCCGACGCGTCCTCCCATGCCCACGCGTATGGGCAATCGTGGCCCAGTTCCGGGTACAACGCCCGGAAGCCAGCAGCGACAGAGTGGACCGCGACCTGGCCAGCCGATGCGGCCGCAAGGTCCCGGGGGAGCTGGCAACCGTCCGTACCCTCCGCGCCCTAGCGGAGCGGGTGGCTCCGCTGGGGGAGGGCCAGGCGTACCTTCTGGTGGTGCGGGAAGAACATTTGGCCAAAGGCCTGGTGCGGTGCCGGCCGGTTCGCGCCCCGGTCCGCGCACGCCTGGACGGCCGGCAATGTTGCCGCCGTTTCCAGACAAAATGTCGGCGAAGGCAGAGCCGGGCAAGCCGCTCTACACTCGTAAGCCTGCGCAGAGGCAACGGCCCACTGCTGACAAACGCGAAATTGAAGGCGAGCGGAAGCTTCATCCCACACGGCAACGCCCCGGCGCAGGTGGACGAGGTGTGGCCGCGCCTGTCGCGCCGCCGGAGCCACGCGCGCCGCGAGATATTACCTTGACCGAAGGAATTACGATTCGCGAATTGGCGGAAAAACTGGACATTCGCGCGAAGGATCTGCTGAAGACGCTGCTCGATCGCGGGGTGTTCGCCAGCATCAACCAGGCCCTCGACGTGGAAACCGCGACAGATCTGGCGCAATCGTTTAACGGTGTCGTCAGCGTTGTTTCCTTTGAAGAAGAGATGGTTCTGGAAGTTGCCCAGGAAGAAACCAAGGAAAACCTGAAGCCGCGGCCGCCGGTCGTAACCGTGATGGGCCATGTGGACCATGGCAAAACTAGTTTGCTCGACGCCATTCGCGCCGAGGACGTGGCTGCCGGGGAAGCAGGCGGCATCACCCAGCACATCGGCGCGTATAAAGTGCAGGTTGGAGACCGTGCAGTTGTGTTCGTGGACACGCCGGGTCACGAAGCGTTTACGCGCATGCGGGCGCGCGGCGCGAAAGTTACCGATATCGTCGTGCTCGTCGTTGCTGCCGACGATGGCGTGATGCCGCAAACGCGTGAAGCGATTGACCACGCGAGGGCGGCCAATGTACCCATCATCGTGGCGATCAACAAGATCGATAAGCCAGAAGCTCAGGTGGAACGCGTCAAGCGCCAATTGAGCGAACTGGCACTGATGCCAGCGGAGTGGGGCGGCGAGACGGAATTCGTGGAAGTCTCCGCGAAGCAGAAAAAGGGCCTCGATAAATTACTGGAAATTATTTTGCTGGTGGCGGATTTGCGCGAGTTGAAGGCAAATCCGGATGCGCCTGCTGCAGGCACAGTTCTCGAATCGCGGGTGGATCGCGGTCGCGGGCCAGTGGCTACGATTTTGGTGCAGAACGGTACGCTACAGATTAGCGATTTCTTCATCGCCGGGTCGGTGTTCGGAAAAGTCCGCGCCCTGTTTGACGAGCGTGGACGTCCTGTGAAAAACGCTCCTCCATCGACACCTGTCGAAGTGCTCGGACTGCAGGGCGTACCGGAAGCGGGCGACCACTTTCAGGTGACGGACGAAGCGAAGGCGCGTCACGTTGTGGAATATCGCCAAGGCAAGCAGCGTGATGCGGCTCTGCGCGCAAGTTCGGGTGGACGCATTACCCTCGATCAATTGCACGAGCAATTGAAAACCGGCGAAGTGAAGGAATTGCCGATCGTAATCAAGGCTGACGTGCAAGGTTCCGCTGAAGTGCTGGGAGAAATGTTGCCAAAGCTTTCCACCGATCTGGTAAAGCTCAAAATCATCAGCGCCGGAGTAGGTGCTGTGACCGAGAACGACGTGCTGTTCGCATCAGCTTCCGGAGCGATTATTATCGCCTTTGGCGTAAGGCCAGACCGCAAGGCTTTGGATTTAGCCCAGCAGGAAAAAGTCGACATCCGCACGCACAAGATTATTTACGAAGTGTCTGACGAAATTAAGAAAGCGATGGAAGGTCTGCTCGAACCCGTATTACAGGAAACCTATTTGGGCCGTGCGGAAGTTCGGAATGTCTTCCGCATCAAGGGCTCCGGCGCGGTTGCCGGCTGCTACGTGGTCGACGGAATCATGAAGCGCGACGCGCAAGCTCGCGTGGTTCGTGATAGCGCGGTGATCTACACATCCAAATTAAGCTCCTTGAAGCGCTTTAAGGATGATGCTAGCGAAGTGCGCACAGGATTTGAGTGCGGCTTGGGCATTTCCAACTTCAATGATGTGAAGATCGGCGATATCATCGAGTGCTTCCAGGTTGTAAAACTTTCGGCTGCAGAAGCAGCCGCTCAGGGCAACACCGCCTCCGCCGGGCGCAAATAGTCCCCTTGCGCCTGAGGTGTTTCCGTACCGGAGTGTTCAATGCCGGTTGGATTGCTTACATTAGAGCTGCATATCGCCGAAGCACAATCCTTAAAGGATAAGCGGCAAGTGTTGCGAAGCCTGAAGGAACGTTTGCGGGCGAAATTTAATGTGGCTGTTGCGGAAATGGATTTTGAGGATACCTGGCAGCGCTCGGTGGTGGGAGTGGTGACGGTTGCCAACGAGGAGCAGCTTGTTGAAGAATCACTGCAGAACGTGCTGGCCGAAGCGGACCGCCAGCTTGGACCCGTGCTGATTGGGCACTCTGTCGATTTACTTTGATTTTGTTTTGATTTGGCACCCACCCGTGGACTTGTTTTCCACGCGGCGACAGGAACAGAATCCTATGAGTCCCGACAATCATCGCCATGAACGCGTCGGCGAAGAAATCGCCCACGAAATCAACGCCATGCTGGCTGGCGAACTAAAGGATCCGCGTTTGGAAACGTCTGTCACTGTCAGTGAAGTTCGCGTGCAGCCGGACATGAAACACGCGCGAATTTTTGTGAGCGTGCGCAACGCGACATCAAAAGAACAGACCGACGCGATCAAAGCGCTGGATCACGCATCGAAATACATTCGGCAGGAATTGGTGGAACGATTGCAATTACGGCGCATTCCGGAATTGCACTTCGTGCTGGATATTTCGCAAGAGCATGTGGAACGCATCGAGCAGTTGTTGAAGGAAGTAAAGAAGAATCCCACTCCCACAGAATAGATTCGCGGAAAGAAACGCGCGACCTTCCAAAATTTTTGACAACCGCATTCGTTGAACTGGAAAGGTGTTGATGCCACGGCAGCCACAACCTGCGCCACTGAATGGCGCGCTAGTCATTAGTAAACCGCAAGGCCGGACTTCGCACGACATGGTCGACGCGTTACGGCACTTGGCGGGTTTCCGACAGATCGGGCATCTTGGCACGCTCGATCCGCTAGCCACGGGTGTTCTCGTGATGTTACTCGGCAAGGCAACACGATTGGTTCGCTTTTACAGCGGCCGCCGAAAGCGTTACACCGTAGGATTTCGTTTTGGATATGCGACGAACACTTACGATTCCGAAGGCGAAGCACAAGGTCCCGACTCCGCGCCGCAACTCGATCGGGTGCAGTTGGAATCGTTTGCCGCGGAATCGATGGGACGGTTTGCGCAAATGCCTCCGCAATTCTCTGCCAAGAAAGTTCACGGGCGCCCAGCCTATGAGTTGGCGCGCAAAAATGTCGAGTTCGAACTGAAGCCTGCGGATGTAGAGCTGTTTGAGTTTCGCCTGACGGAAGTGGAAGGAAGCATCGCGCGATATACCATCGAATGCTCTTCGGGGACCTATGTGCGCTCACTGGCCCACGATATGGGCAAGAAGATGGGCTGTGGCGCCCATTTAGCGGAAATTTGCCGCACGGCAGTGGGCGAGTTCTCCATCGAACAAGCCATCCCAATTCAAGAACTGGCCGCGGCAGCGCGTGACGGCAAATGGAAGCACCGGATCATCCCGTTGGAAAATTTACTGACGAATTATCCGCGGGTCAATGTCCTGCCGGTGCTCGAAAAACGCGTGCGCCATGGCGGAAGATTTACGGTCATGACTTCGCAAGTGCAGCCGGCCTATCTTGAATTGCCGCCTGGTGCAACTACCCATCTTGATGCCGATCCTAGCGAGCCACTGCGCCTGCGGGTGTTCAGCCAGGAAGGTAAGTTATTGGCGATAGCCGAGGCCGTCTTGCCGCGGACCTACCAACCCATTGTGGTCTTTGATCCGCTACCCTAGACGCATCGAGGCAATTTTCGCGCATCGCGCACCGCGATTACGGTGGTGGTGGCTGACTGGAATCCGGCTCCGGCTGTGGCGGAGGGTTATTTGGCGGAGGATTCGGCTGCTCCGTCGGTGCGGGTGGCGGCAGGGGCTGCGGAGGTGGTTGATTCGGCTCGTTAGGTTGTGGTTCCGGAGCCGGTTGAGCTGGCTGAGCTGGGGGTTGATTGGCGGGCGGTTCCGCCCGTGGCTGCGCCGGTTCCGGCTGAGCAGGAGCAGGGGCAGCAGTCGTGCCAAGGGCGCCTCGGCCGCCCGTATCACCCATTCCTGCATACACTGTTCTAGAGACGCGATTTGGTTCCCGAACACGCCTCGGAGTGATCAGCACCAGAAGTTCTGTATCCTGCAGCGTGTTATTTCTCGTACCAAATAAATAGCCTATGCCTGGCAAGCTTGCTAGACCGTATACACCGTTAATGGATTTCGTCTCTTCGTCATCGAGTAATCCGGTCAGTAGCGAGGTCTCGTCCTCTTTCAAGCGGACCGTTTGGGTAAGCGTGCGGCTGGAGATGATGGGAATGCCGTTGATGGTGGTTCCCGTCAAGGCTTTAATGTCGAAGTCGAGAAGCAGCGTCACTTCTTTATTCGAATGCAGGGTAGGAGTCGCCTTAACTTTTACACCGATATCAATGTACTCCGAGCCAGGATACGGTGTCTGCGCCGTGCTGCTTGCGCCGGCGATTAAACTGGTCGGGCTTATTACGAGAGTGACTTCTCCCGCGGATCCAGAAAAATCATTCGTAACAACTACATCGGGATACGTGCTGTTTGTAAAACTCCCGGAAACGATAGCAATTGGATTTGTATTTACTGCCTGCTCGAGAGCCTGAATATAACCTGTTCCCAAATTAACGAACACGGTTACCGTTCCGACGGCCGAATTGGTTACCGCAATTCCACTGGTGGAGGATTGCAGGAAGTTACCAATCGTCACGCCGCTAGGTGTCGTATCCGTTTTCAAAGGAGAGTTTGGATCAGCAACGAAAGTGCCATCCCCATTGCCATCCAGCACCGTGATGCTGTTGTCTGTTTGATTGACGACCGCCAGACCTGGGCCAGTGCTTCCGGTGAGTGTGCCGGAGGCGATGGCCACGGGAAGATTTCCTACCGGGTAAGGCGATTTAGTGAATTCAGTGAACGTGCCATTGCCGTTGCCCGCCAGAATCGAGACTACCTTCGAGCCTTGCTCTACGATCGCAAGGTCGGGATAACCATCACCATTGAAATCAGCCGTCGTCATTGCGATGGGGCCAGTTACAGTGTTCGGCAAGGCGAACGGAGACCCCGTGACTTGTGTGAACGTTCCATCGCCATTTCCGGTAAACACGGAATAAGTGCTGTCCCTAAAATTTGTGACCACGAAGCCGACGTTGCTGTCGCCGTTTTTCGTGTTAAACGTGCCAGTAACAATTGCGCTGGGTTCCTTGCCGACCGCAATCGTATTTTTCAGTACACTAAAGGTGCCGTTTCCATTCCCCAGCAGCACGTCGACAGAGTTATTGACGGGATCGGTGACGAGCAAGTCCGGAAACGAATTATTTTTCGTGTTAAAAACTCCAGTGGCGACCGCCGCGGGTACAGGCGGAGTTGAAGTGCGGGCATTTCCCAGCGCGATAGGAGAGCCAACCGCCGGAGCAAATTGTGAAACTGCTCCAATCCCCTGATTCAGGAGAATTGTCACGGTATTATCAATTTGATTGACCACCGCGAGGTCCAGGGTGTCCGAGCTTCGGAAATCAGCCGAGACCAGCGCGACCGGTCCCTGTCCCACCGTAAACGTCTGCTCGTTAATCGTGGTGCCCAGACCCGTCGCTCCTGCGCTGACGGAACTGGCCGCCGACCCGCTTGATCCAAGGCTGGCCGATAGTAAAGACAAAGTGACGGGATAGCGGTCGCCAACAAAAAATGTTGCGGGTCTTCCGTCCTGAGCGCGTAAAAGAACGTCGCTCGAGCTGTGGACAAGAGATAGCCCTTCAGCAAAATATGCCGTTGCACTCGGCAAGGTAAGCAGGAAAGTGGTTTTACCTCCGCCGATGACAGCGAGGGGCGGAATGACGGAAGAAAGTGTCGTGACCGCGCCTCCCGCTACCGGCGAGCCGAAGATCGTCGCTAGTAGTGTGAGTAGCTGCGTTACGCTCTGTGCCGATCGCAACTGATTGGACAGAGCCCGGCCTGGCGAGATTAATTGAATGCTGGTGGAAGGTGTGATGCCGAGTTTCAATGCATTGTTGCGGTCCACATCAAGCAACTGTACTTCGAGCAGTAGCTCTCCCCTGGCCTGTTCGACCTGATGAATGATGGCTCCGGCCAGCTTCACACGCTGCACGGTGTCGCGAATGGTCAGAGTTCGCGTGGGAAGTGACTGCTGAATATGCTGGGCGCCCGTCAAGTCCCGGATTGCATGGACGAGTTCAGTGATCTCCGCGGAATCGACCGAGGAGGGCAGCGTAAACGTCTCCTCGATTTCCATGTCGAAGGCTTTTCGTTTTTCCGCAGTATCTGCCGCGACAAAAATAAGTTTGGGATTCAGCGGACGCCAGAACGTGCCGGTCTCCAGCGTCATCACTTTCATGGCGGTGTCGAAATCAACATCGTTTAACCTGAGTCGCACGTTTCGCGCTGGCAAATCCGGATCGAAGGCCGCTTTTATTCCGTAAGCTGCAGCCACCTGCTCATACCCATTCCGCAGGTCTGTGCGCAGATTGAAACTCTTGGTGACTCTTTGCGGAAGCACTTGCGGCAATCCCTTCGCGGGTTGTTCTTCCTCGGCTTTTTCCTCGTCATGCATTGACTCAATCTGTTTCAAGCGTTCCATCAGAACCGCATTGGATGGATCGATTTGAATGGCCAAGGCGTAATTTCTCGCCGCGCCGTCGGTATCGCCTTGTATAGCCAGTCGCTCGCCGTCATCCACATAGGTGCGCACCAGGCGGGAGCGCAACACCGCCGCTTTGCTCACAATGGTTACGTCGAAGGGCGCGTATCGGGCAGCTTCGTCATAGGCATCAAGCGCTGCTCCATAGTTGCCAGCAGCTTCGAATTGCGCTCCGAGATCTGCATACTTCTTCGCCCGTTTGGGATCTGGTTTAACTAGAGCGCGCTGCTCATCACGACTGCGTACCGCAGTAGGAGGAGCAGCAGGAGTAGAAGTTTGTGCGGCCACGCCAAAAGCAACGAGCAGCCAGCACAGACTCGTCGCAGAGAGCGCGCGTATTGAGAGAAAAATCATCGTAGTAGCAAACGAGTTAGACGCAAGAATCCATTCTACCGTGAGGCTCGTGTGATCGGTGAACTTGACGATGGTGAGGAGCGGGAGTAAGCTCGATGTGTTCTTGCAAATCATTATCAACTGGAGATCCTGTGCTTTCCGCGTTCCTTATTGCACTTCGTGAAGGCGTCGAAGCTGCTCTGATCGTTGGCATCATTTTGGTCTATCTTTCCCGCACCGGCCGTGCCCATCTTAGCCGCTACGTTTGGGGCGGGGTTGCCACTGCCGCCGCGCTAAGCCTTGCAGTTGCAATCGTTTTGGAGCGGTTCAGTATTAGCGAAGATGGCTTTGAGGGGCTATTACTTTTAGTCGCCGCGGCTTTTGTCGTGACCATGATCCTGTGGATGAACCGCATCGCCCGCTCGTTGAAGAAAGAAATTGAAGCCAAACTGGAAACGTATGCCTCCCGCTCGGGTGCTGCAGCGGGATGGGGGATTGCGCTCTTTGTTTTCCTGATGGTTGTGCGCGAGGGCGTCGAGCTGGCCCTGATCTTGCGAGCCGTGGAATTGTCTACGGAAGGCTTAGAGACGTGGCTCGGGACGGGACTGGGAATCGCCGCTGCGGTAACCGTGGGCGTTTTGTTCTTCAAAGGCACATTGAAAATTCCTCTTCAACGATTTTTTGCGGTGACCAGCGCGATTTTGATTCTGGTGGCGATTCAACTGGCGATCACCGGCTTGCATGAGTTGAGCGAAGCACGTTGGATTCCCTCGAGCAAAACGGAAATGGCGTTTCTCGGGCCGATTGTGCGCAACGAACTCTTCTTTTTCGTCCTGGTGTTTGGAGCGGCCGCGCTGATGATTCTGCGCGAGTGGCAATCTGCTTCGCATTCGAACACGCAAAACAGCACAGGGACTGACGCGGAGCGCCGTTTACTTGAGGCGCAGAATCGCCGCCAGCGTACCTGGATGATCGCCGGGGCAGTTGCCAGCCTGGCCGTGATCCTGGTGCTTGCAGCCGATTTTATTTATGCGCGCGCAAACTCTGCGCCTCCACAAGCTCGAACGGTAGTGGTAGCCAATAATCTGGTGCGCATTCCCGTTGCGGAAGTGCAGGACGGAAACTTGCACTTGTTCACCATGAAGGACAACGGTCACGTCATTCGTTTCATGGTCATCAAAAAGCCGAATGGCTACGGCACCGCTCTCGACGCCTGTTTGATTTGCGGCGCGGAGGGTTACCGGCAAGAAGGGCAAAACGTAATTTGCCGGCATTGTGCTTCGGCGATTTATATCCCATCGATCGGGCAAAAAGGGGGATGCAACCCGATCGGATTTAAATCGCAGGTCGATGGAAATGATGTGATCATTGATGTATCGGCAATCACAAAAGCTGCGGAGGAGATTCCGCAATAGGAGCGGTCGTTTCTTAGCCAGGTAAATGTTCCTTCGACTCGTAGCTGATTCATTTACTCGTCGTCCCAAGCGCAAACTGCTGACCATGGCCGCATTGGCGCTGGGAATGGCTGTGGCCACGGCGGCGCTCAGCGTGTCTTTGGATGTGGGTGACCGCCTGGCCCGGGAATTTCGCAGTCTAGGTGCGAATTTGTTGGTGACGCCACTGGCGGATTCATTGCCTCTGGAAATCGGTGGCGTCGATTATCGACCTGCGAACGCGGGGGCATATCTCCCGGAAGCTGACCTTGGAAAACTGAAGACAATCTTCTGGCGGTTCAACATCACCGCGTTCGCGCCGATCCTTGAAGTTCCCGTAGAAGCCGGGAAGGATTCGGATTCTTTTGGTAAAACTACGCTGATCGGAACCTGGGCAGACCGGAATGTACCGATTCCCGATGGGGGAACCTACGAAACCGGAATTGCGAAAACAAATCCCTGGTGGCATGTCGACGGAAAATGGTTTGCCGACGACGGACAGCAATGCCTGGTCGGCTCTGCCTTTGCCAAACAGCATGATTTGAAGATTGCTGATGTGGTTCGCGTGGGAAGCGGCGATGGTTCTCGAGCGATGCCTCTGGAGATCGTAGGGATTTTGTCGACAGGTGGTCCGGAAGACGATTCGATTATTGCCTCGATCGCTACAGCGCAGCAACTTGCCGGGAAACCGGGAATGTACCGGCGGCTCTATGTCAGCGCCTTGACGAAGCCCGAAGACGCGTTTGCTCGACGCGATCCAAAGACGATGACGCCGGCGGATTTTGACCGTTGGTATTGCACGCCGTACATTTCCTCGATTGCACTGCAAATCAGCGAAGAGTTGAAGGGCACCGATGTGCGCGTTATCCGGCGCGTGGCCGAGGGCGAAGGTAACGTACTGACTCATGTGCGCACACTCTTATGGTTGGTCACATTTGTAGCGTTGCTAGCCGCGGCGCTGGCGGTGGGAGCTTCAGCGGCTGCTTCGGTGATTGAGCGCCGCACGGAAATAGGATTGATGAAGGCTCTTGGCGCGGGGTCGGGTTTGGTCGGCGTGCTGCTTGCCGCTGAGCAGTTGCTCTTGGCATTTGTTGGCGGCGGAATTGGCTACGCCATTGGCATCCTGTTCGCACGCGTTGTCGGCGTGAGGATTTTTGGCTTCGCGCCCGAACCGAAGCTTTTTGTCCTGCTGATTATCTTGGCGCTAGCTGCGTCGATTACTCTTCTTGGCAGTGCATTTCCTTTGCGCAAGGCTTCGCGGTATGAGCCTGCGCCGATTCTACGGGGCGAATGATGGCGGACTCTCGCATGTTCTGGCGCATTATTCGCAGATTAATCACTGCCAATTATGGGCGATTGGTTGTAATTTTGTTGGCGCTGGGGGCCGGCGCTGCGGTAACCGCGGCACTGCTGAATCTACAAATCGACGCGAAGAAGAGACTCACCGCGGAATTTCGTGCGCTTGGCGCCAATGTTATTGTTACGCCGAGGGCGGCAATGGCTGAGATTACGGGTGGTGCGGCTCCAACAACTCTGGTGCAAAGTGTTTTCGCGCAATTACCAACGGAGAGCGGCGGAAAGCGCATCCCCGCCGTAGCGTTTCTGTATGTCATCGGAGAAATTGCCAAAGCTGGCACAACCCACTTTGAGCCTGCGGTAATCGCGGGAGCTGATGGCCGTGGGCTCACGGAGATTCGTCCCGGTCGCCGAACTGAAGTGAACGACACACTTGAAAGCGATGGTTCTTCCTGCGAAGTTGGCGCGAAAGCTGCCGCACAATTCAAGTTGCATCCTGGGGATTCGCTGCAACTCCGCAATCAGGGCAGGGAGGCCTTTTGCCAGGTTTTCGCCATCATTGCCACCGGTGGTGCAGAAGATACGCAAGTATTTACGAAACTAGCGACGGCGCAATCGCTCGCCAATCTTCCAGGCCGCATCAGCCTAATTCAGCTCAGCGTCACCGGCACGCCTATTTTCGTGAAACGATTCATCGCCGTGCTTAGCGAGCGCTTGCCCGACGCCGACGTGCATGGGGTAAAACAATTCACCGAGGCTGAAGGCCGAATTTACTCGCGCATCAGCAGTCTGCTCTCCGCAACTGTCTTTCTGGTCTTGCTGCTGACCTCGCTCTGCGTCATGGCGGGCATGAGCAACGTGGCTATCGAGCGGAAGAATGATGTGGGCTTAATGAAAGCCATTGGAGGCTCGGTACGCCGCGTGGTTCGCCTTTTCCTCGCTGAAGCCATTCTGATGGGTATTGCGGGCGGTCTGGTCGGTTCCGCCATAGGAATTCTGGTTTCCATCTGGCTCGGGAAAGCAGTGTTTGGCGTGGCTGCCGAACCGCGCTGGATTGTGTATCCTTTTTCCGTGGCACTTACAGTGATCGTTTCGATTGCCAGCGCTTTTCCGCTGCGCCGTTTGGCGAGTGTACGTCCGGCCAGCGTGTTTCGAGGCGAAGCGTGAGCGCGCAGGTAAGGATCGATTCGCTGGTGAAGGAATTCGGCCAGCTTCGCGCGCTGGACGGCATCAGCATCACTGTCGAAGCTGGGGAATGGGTCGCGCTCATGGGACCGTCAGGCTCTGGCAAGACCACGCTGATCAATATTCTGGGCGGCCTGGACACGCTCACCTCTGGACACGTCGTAGTCGATAACGTCGACCTGGCCAATCTGAGAGAAAATGACCTCGTTCGTTACCGCGCCGAAAAGATTGGCTTTGTCTTCCAGCAATTCCACCTGGTGCCGTATCTCACAGCGCTCGAAAACGTAATGTTGGCGCAATATTTTCATAGCGTCACTGACGAAGCACAGGCAGCCGAAGCGCTGAAACGCATGGGTTTGGGCAGCCGCTTGACCCATCTTCCTTCGCAGCTCTCTGGCGGCGAGCAACAACGCGTTGCCATTGCGCGTGCGCTGATCAATCAGCCGAAGCTGATTTTGGCCGACGAGCCGACCGGTAATCTGGATGAAGCCAACGAAGAACTTGTGATTGCGTTGTTCCGGGAACTACACAGCGCGGGCCACACGATTTTGATGGTTACCCACGACCCCGACATCGCACAGCAGGCCGACCGGCGCATCGAGCTTGTTCACGGACATCTGGCTGTCGACCAGCGCATCTCGATGGATGATGGAATCCACTTCGACCATCTGCTCGAGCAGATTTGGGTCTGTGGTGAAGAGGGCACGGCGGCGGATGTCGAACAGATTCGCACGCCGGGCGGTGTGGATCCCGTGCGCACGTTGGCGCGCATGGAGGATTTGCGGTTGGTTCGTGTCGCGGACCATCAGGTTTTGCTGACCGATCGCGGCAAAAACCGCGCCCGCGATGTGGTTCGCCGTCACCGCCTAGCCGAGCGCCTCTTCAAAGATACCTTTCGTATCGACGACCATGAAGCGCATAGCCAAGCGTGCAAATTCGAGCACATCATCAGCCCGGAGCTCGATCAGCGTATTTGCAGTTTCCTTGGGCACCCCACCACTTGCCCTCACGGCAATCCCATTCCCCCGGGCGATTGCTGCGGTTCAAAAGAAAACCCTGAGTAACGGTTTCCCGGCCTCCTGAATGGGCACACTAGTCGGATATTCGCCGATTTTTCAAAACGCGCGCATCGCTGTAGACTAAATGCGGAATCGCATCCATGCCACTACCTATTGACCAACGCAGAAAACCGACAGCGGTGAAAATTCACGTAAAGACTGGTGCGGGTGTGGACATCACCTGGGCCGACGGCCACGAAAGCCATTTCGACTTTCCGCTTCTTCGCGACAATTGCCCCTGCGCCACATGTAACGATGAACGCAGCAAAAAAAAAGTCGCCATTTCTTTTGCCAGCATGCCCGCTTCTGCCGTTCTTCCCATGTACAAACCAAAAGCGCGTGCAGAATCCGCCACACAAGTTGGGAACTACGCGATACAACTCAGTTTCAACGATGGTCACTCCACGGGAATTTACAGCTACGATTTCCTTAGAACGATTTGCCCTTGCGAGCAGTGTGCGAAGGAATTCCGTACTACTCAGGATCCGGCTACAGCATAAATTGCAACTCACATCTATCGAGGGGAAGGATTGGACGAAGCCCTGACCGTTCGGCTGCACGGGGTCGCGGCGGCTCGCTGATCTGTTGCCGGTAATCCACTGCGAATGGTCGGAAGTCCGAGAAGGGGTGCCGCCGGTGAAAGCATTTGCCGTTCGAATCCAAGATAATACCTGCTTCACGCGGCGGCCACTGCGTAAGATTATTGCGCTCATACCAAACCGGGCTGCAATCCAAGACCTGATGTTCCGACATCAGGTTCGGGAATCAGAGCTCAACTTCAGATCGAATATGGATCTAATCTTGCGCAAACTGGACTTGAGTTGTAAAAGATGCGAGCATAAATCAGACAGGTCCTAGACCCATTCAATGAGTAGCTCTGCCAATCACCCTGCGGTTCAAGGCCGACAAGGGAACGGGATTCCGCGTGTTCTAGTCGCTACTACAGCGCTTCTCAGTTTTATCTCCTTTTGGCGTGCGGCGGCGATCGTTCTTAACGATCTGGCTTCCTCTGCGTATTATGCCGGCGGCGAATCGGAAGGTTACATTGGCAAAGCCGCGCCTTGGTTCATCTTAGCCATCATGCTGTTTTCCTACTCCGTCCGCGCCATCTACGTGGAGAGCTGTAGCATGTTCGTACGCGGCGGCGTATATCGCGTGGTCAAAGAGGCCATGGGAAGCACACTGGCCAAGTTCAGCGTTTCCGCTCTGATGTTTGACTATATCTTGACAGGGCCAATCAGTGGTGTTTCAGCCGGCCAGTACATCGTCGGTTTATTCAACGAAACGGCAAACTATTTTCACCTCGCCATTCATCTCTCGCCCGGGGCCGGTGCTGCCTTCTTTGCTTGTCTTTGCACGGTCTACTTCTGGTGGTTGAACGTCAAGGGGGTCCACGAATCCAGTCAAAAAGCCATGCGCATCATGCAGATCACCACCGTGATGGTGGTGATCTTGATTGCCTGGTGTCTTTACACCGTGTGGCTCCGACATCCTGCTTTGCCCCCCTTCCCGACACCGCATAACCTGAAATTGGAGCCCAACGCCATGGGCTGGCTCTATGGCATCAAGTTCGCTCATATGGCTGGCTTCATCGCCATTTTTGTCGGCTTGGGCCATTCCGTGCTGGCCATGAGTGGCGAAGAATCGCTGGCTCAGGTCTATCGCGAAATCGAACACCCCAAGCTGCCCAACCTCAAGAAGACGGGGTTGGTCATTTTCATTTACAGCCTGGTGTTTACGTCACTGGTTTCCTTTTTTGCGGTGATGCTGATCCCTGACGCCGAACGCCAGAATTTTTTGGAAAATCTTATTGGCGGGTTGGCCATGAATTTGGCGGGGCCCATATACATACGCTTGATTTTCCATGCCTTCGTGGTTGTGGTGGGGACACTCATTCTCGCTGGAGCAGTCAACACCGCCATTGTGGGCTCCAACGGCGTGCTCAATCGTGTTTCTGAGGATGGTGTGCTCGCCAGTTGGTTCCGCCAGCCGCATCGCAAGTTCGGCACTTCCTACCGGATCATCAACATCATCGCGGGGTTGCAACTTATCACTATCCTAATCAGCCGTGGTGACGTCACATTTCTTGCGAACCTCTATGCCTTTGGGGTCATCTGGAGCTTTGCTATGAAGGGCATGGCCGTTCTTGTCCTTCGTTATACCCATCCGGGTGATCGCGAATATCGGGTGCCACTGAATTTCCGGATTTTTGGCGTGGAGATTCCCCTGGGCCTCGGTCTGATCACCGCAGTTCTGTTCGGCATTGCGGTCGTGAATCTGTTCACGAAAAAGGAAGCCACGATTGCCGGCGTAACATTCTCCATTTTCTTGTTCATCGTGTTCACGATCTCGGAGAAATACACCGCGCATCGACGTGGCTCTGTGCAGCACGTCGAGATGGACCAGTTCCATCTGGCCATGGAAGGTGATCTGACACCGGAAGCCGTTGGCGCGCGGCCGGGAAATATTCTGGTGCCAGTCAGCAATGTTCACGCTCTTTATCATCTTGGTAATGTCCTGGACCGAGTGAAACCCGGGCGCCGCGATGTGGTTGTACTTCACGTGCGGCTCTTGCGCCGGTCCGCTTCAGGGGAGTACGAACTGGACGCCGAGCAATTGTTTGGCAGCATCGAGCAGCAACTGTTCTCACAAGCTCTCTCTGTCGCCGAAAAGCGTGGGAAGACCATTCGCCTGGCCGTAGTAGCGGCGAACAATCTCTGGGACGGTATCCTGCGAGCCGCCGAATCTTTGGAATCCAGCACCATCGTGCTGGGCCATTCGCCAAAGGAAACTACGGAAGAGCAAGCCCGAGAAATTGGCGATGCCTGGGAAAAACTCACCGATCCGAAGCCACAATTCAATCTGGAAATTCACCTGCCGAATGGTGACAAGGTCTATAAAGTTCTCGGGCCACATGCCCCGAACCTGACAGGCAACGAGGTGAACCTGCTGCACCGCCTGTGGCTACGTTTTAGCGAGTCTACAGGGGCTCTGGAGTTGCACCACCACGACGTTGTGCATTTCGCTCTAGAAGAAGTCCAAAAGGAGCTAGACGACGGCCAGGAAGATGCCGTCGTGACGCGCCTGAAAGCGCACCTCGAAGCGAACCAAACCAAGAAGCCCAAGAGTTCCTAGTACATTACATAAACGCGACTGGCGCGGCATTCCGTGCCAGTCTGGAGTCTTACACCACGCTGGTGCAGTGGCCGCACTTCCGAGCCGACGCGGGAATCGCCATCGCGCATTCTGGGCAATCCTTGGTCGCCGGCGGTGGGGCCGGCTTTGGAACCCAACGGTTCACGGAACGAACTAATAAGAATATCGCAAACGCCACGATCAGGAAATTGATGATCGTGTTTATGAAAACGCCATAATTCAGTGTGGGTGCTGAATGCGCCTTAGCTTCCGCAAGCGTGTCATAGTGCGTGCTGCTCAAATTGATAAATAGGCTAGAAAAATCAACGTGACCTATGACTCGGCCGAGTGGGGGCATGATTAGGTCATCGACCAGCGACGAAACCACTTTTCCGAACGCCGCTCCGATGATTACGCCTACCGCCAAATCCAACACGTTGCCGCGCAACGCAAACTCTTTAAATTCCTTCAGCACAATGAGTCTCCTAGTTAGTTTCTGCGCGCATTCCGATGTGCTTGCGCGGATTCTGGGCGGGACCCCTAACTTGCTGCAGGATTATAGCTGAGATGAACTACGATTGCCGGAAAATCATCAATGCGGCGAAAAGTCCCCGCGTGATGAGAATGAAGCCCACCACGATGAGTAGCGTCGGCACCCAGGGGAAGGGAACTCGCGTTATGGCAAAAAGGATCATTCCCAGCAGAACAAGCGAAACCCCACGGTTCCACTTTTCCCAACTCGCCCACCGTGGCACCGGCTTCGCAAATGCCAACAAGCCCCATGCGACCAGAGCCACGCTCAGAACCAACATTGCGATGCCACGGCGATCAAAATAGATCCGGCCGTTAGCTCCCAACCAGACCACTAGCGCGCCCAAAAGAATAAAAACAACTTCCATCATCAGTTGTGTCAAGCGTGCGGGAGAGAGCATAACGGTCGCGATTCAGATATGGGGAAAACTCCTAAGCCACCCGCTCGATCTTCACTTTCTGTAGCTTGATCGGTGCGCGCGGACGATCACTGGAATCGCGCGGCGCATTGGAAATTTTGTCTGCGACATCCTGGCCTTCGACTACTTCACCGAAAATCGTATGCCGGTTATCCAGCCACGGCGTCGGCGCAACCGTAATAAAAAACTGACTGCCATTGGAATTGGGGCCGGAATTGGCCATGGACAATTTGCCCGCCTTCGAATGTTTCAGTGATGGATGGAATTCATCCGCGAAGGAGTAGCCAGGTCCGCCACGGCCATCACCGCGTGGGCAGCCACCCTGAATCATGAACTGCGGAATAACGCGGTGAAAGTTTAGTCCATCATAAAAATTCCGCGTTTCTTTCTTGCCAGTGGCTTCGTTCGTGAATTCCTTGGTGCCCTCTGCAAGTCCGATGAAATTGGCAACTGTCTTGGGTGCCTCCTTATCCAGCAAACGTACTACGATATTCCCTTGCGATGTTTCAAAAATTGCGTATGTTCCTGCTTCGCGAGCCATTCCGTTCTCCTTAATTGCTTCACTTTGGATGCTACACGACACATAGTCGTGGGGCTACCCACCAGAGAGATCTGAATGGGGGAGCCGAGCGTCAGCCGGGCAAACCGTCGTTCAGATCGCAAATCAGTCAAGCGTACGCCTGGAATCTAACTTAGCTCCAGCCTTCACTCTTCCGGAGTTCCGTAATATGCGCCGTATGATGGCGGCCGTGCCAGGCATACAAAAATAGCATCCAATCAAGTGTCTTCACCCCATAATCAGGATGCCGAAAAGTCTTGCTAAAATCTTCCGCCTTCAAGGAGCGCAACAGCGGGAGCCAGCGCCCGTGTAATGACTCAAGCAAGTTCAACGAAAGTTCCACAGGCGCATGAGCGGCATCTGCCAGGTTGGCCCAAGCCGCCTCGTCGTATGGCTTGATTGTCGGCTCTACCTCCGTTAGTGCAAATCTCCAGCGAATGTATGCATTCATATGGCTGTCGGGAAGGTGATGAACTACCTGCCGTACCGTCCAGCCCCCTGCGCGATACGGTGTTTCCAGTTGGGCGTCATTCAGATCTTTCACGGCAGCTCGAACTTCCGCTGGTGCTCGAGCGATGTCCGCAATCGCTTTCGCTCGCATCTCTGACGTTACCTCTTTTGGCGGTGCGTATTTCCCAATGGGGTATCGCGAATCCATGTTGAGCCTCCTGGGCAACCCGAAGTTACTTTAGACAAGTAGGCGTCAAACGTCTACCGAGACAGGCTGCCATACTTCTCCAATTTGGCTGGAGCCATCCTGGGAGAAATTTTCAGGATGGTCGGAGCGGTAGAGCCGCTACGAAAAGCACACTACCATTTCGGTTTGATCATCAGAGCTGTGGCGAGATTTTCCCGGATTTCAGTCGGCCGGTTCCTTCTTCAATCGCCGAGCAGTTTCAAGGCTTTTCGTCGTGCGATCTGTTCATCAGGTTTGCGGCGATGGCCACCAACAAAAACAGCTCAGCCGCGTGATGAAAGGTGTTGTAGGAGATCCCAGCACCACTTGCAGGGACGATATTGGGCCAGATACCTAGGGCAGCTAGCGCGCGAAAAATGATCGTCATCACCACACAACCGATTCCCAACCAATAACTCACCACCGAGAGTTTCTTATCCACGCTATTCCTCCGATTGCCTTGCCCCTTCAAGATGTTCTTGGCTGAAAGCTACCTCCGGCAAGTCGCCCCGTCAAGCAATTCGCCCGTTTCGTGTTCCTCCAGCGCAATCTTTCCGTGTGAACTCCCCCACAGCCGACCAACACTGTGCTCCTTCTTCTTCCGGCGACTCGCCTGATTTCTTGTCTGGTCTGTTCTTCTTGCACTACGGTGCTACAATCTTCGTTCGCTCTTTGCCGGTGTAACCTTAGGTCCATTCAAGAATCAAATGCAGGAGCCAACTTTAATGCATAACGTTGTCATCATCGGAAGTGGATGCGCCGGGTTGACTGCTGCCATCTACGCGGCACGAGCGAATCTGAAGCCGCTAGTCCTGGACGGGCACGAGCCGGGTGGGCAGCTTTCGCTCACAACCCACGTTGAAAATTTTCCTGGATTTCCCGACGGAATCTTGGGGCCGGAACTGATCGAAAACATGCGCAAGCAGGCGCAAAAATTTGGTACAGAATTCAAGGCTGGCAGCGTTAATGAAGTCGACCTCACGGCACGCCCGTTTAAGATCACCGCGGGTAAGGATGTTTTCGAGGCGCGAGCGCTCATTGTCGCCTCTGGAGCTTCCGCGCGTCTTCTCGAACTGAAAGGCGAGAGGGAACTGATTGGCCGCGGCGTTTCAACTTGTGCGACTTGCGATGGATATTTCTTCCGTGGCAAACCCATTGCCGTCGTTGGCGGCGGCGATTCGGCTATGGAAGAAGCCAACTTTCTATCACGCTATGCGACCAAAGTCTATTTAATTCACCGCCGCAATGAATTCCGTGCTTCGAAGATCATGATCGACCGCGCTCGGGCGAATCCCAAGATTGAGTTTGTCACTCCCTACATTGTTCAAGAAATCAAAGCACCGGCTGGGTTGGTTACTGCAGTACGCGCGGAGCATGCCGTCACGGGAGAGTCGAGACAGATTGAACTCGACGGAGTTTTTGTTGCGATTGGCCATATTCCCAACTCCACCGCGTTTCGCGGCAAACTCGATATGGACCACAACGGCTATCTCATTGCACGCCACGGGAGCCTCACCAGCGTGCCGGGCGTGTTCGTCGCGGGCGATGTGCAAGATCATCGCTACCGTCAAGCCGTCACCGCCGCGGGTTCCGGTTGCATGGCCGCACTCGATGCGGAAAAGTTTCTGGAGGAGCACAAACACTAGCCAGCCACTGGCCTCTTCCTCTAACTACGTGCATAATTAATTCGTCCATGCTTCGTTCGACTCTTCTAAAACTCTCTAACAGCCCTGGATTCGCCAACTGGGTCACCTCCAACAACACCACACGAGGAATGGCGATGCGTTTTGTCGCTGGGGAGACACTCAACGATGCTGTCGAAGCAGCGCGTACAGTGAACAGGTTAGGGATGTCCGCAACGCTTGACTTTCTCGGCGAAAACGTTAGCACCGCTGCCGACGCGCAGAAAGCCCGCGACGCTTACCTGAACATTTTCGATCGTATCGCGCTGGAAAAACTCAATGCCAACGTGTCGTGCAAGCTGACGCAACTCGGCCTGGATCTGAGCGTCGAGTTTTGCGAAGGGATGGTGCTATCCATCGCCGAACGCGCACTTGCTTATGAAAGCTTTCTGCGAATTGACATGGAAAGCTCCGTCTATACCCAGCGCACCGTGGAATTGGTCAAACGAGTCCGAGCGCAATCACCTGCGGTTGGCGCTGTTATTCAGTCTTATCTGTATCGGAGCGAGCCGGACATCCAGGATCTTCTCTCCTACGGTTGTCGCGTTCGCCTGTGCAAGGGTGCCTACAAAGAACCGGCGGAAGTGGCTTACCCCAGCAAAGCCGACGTGGATGCGAACTACGTGAAGCTGATGCGCATGCTGCTTTCCAGCGGCTTCTATCACGGGATTGCCACCCATGACCCGCGCATGATCGCCGAAACCATTCGTTGGGCTGCTGAAAAGAAAATCCCCAAGGACGATTTTGAATTCCAGATGCTCTTCGGCGTTCGCACCGACCTGCAACGACAATTGGTAAAAGACGGTTTTAATTTGCGAATCTATATTCCATACGGGAGGGATTGGTTCCCATATTTCATGCGTCGTTTGGCCGAGCGCCCGGCAAACCTGTCGTTCTTCATGCGCAACTTTCTGCGTTCCTCCTCCTGATCAAGCGCGACACCGACGCTATTCTTCCAGCGTTTCCCCGGGTTTTAGTACGTGAATCTGCAATCCCTCAATTTCCTTGGACTCCTCTCGCAAGGTTTCGGGCGTTCCGATAAGCGCCGGAAACGTGGCGTAGTGCATGGGAATCACATGTTTCACGTCGAGCAATTTGATTGCATACGCAGCTTCCCTGGGCCCCATTGTGTACACATCGCCGATCGGCAGGCAGGCGATGTCTGGCTCATACAGTTCACCGATTAATTTCATGTCGCCAAACAGAGCCGTATCCCCGGCGTGGTAGACAGTCACACCACCCGGCAGCCGCACGATATAGCCTCCAGCCTCGCCGCCATAAATCCGTGTTCCACCATCATCGATCGAATTTGAGTGGAATGCGTTGGTCATGGTAATCTCGAAATCGCCAACTCTTTGCGAACCGCCCTTGTTTACGGGCAAATTCTCCGCGCCCGTCTTCTTTGTTTCCAACCACAAATAGGTTTCAAAGGTGCTTACAATTTTTGGTTTGAACTGTTTTGCAAGGGTCAGCAGGTCACCCAAGTGGTCGGTATGCCCATGCGTCAGGAAAATAGCATCAAGGCGTTGCAGTTTTTTTTTGCCTTCTGGGCATTTTGGGTTGGTCATCACCCACGGATCGATTAGGGCGAACTGTCCAGCGGCAGTTGTCAGCCCGAAGGTACTGTGGCCGAAAAATGTAATTTTATTCCCTTTTAGATTCAACATTCCGCGCTCGCTCCTTCAATTGAATTTGGTCATCCCTGGCGTATGGTTTGGACAGGAGCATGCGAATCGCCGCTTCGTATTTTTCACGGCTGCCTGCGCCCACAAAGTTGCCTATCTGCTGTCCATCCTTCCCGTAGAAGAATGAAGCCGGAATCGAGCCGGTCCAGCCTGGCAGCACCGCTTGCACGAACGCGTCCTCGCCTCCCTGCTTCTTTCTGTAATTCGGGAAGATGGGCTTGTAGCGAGCCAGAAACCGCCTCATCAGGATCAGGTCGCCATCCTGATCCAGATCTACACCCACTACGTTCAATCCTTGCGGCGCGTACTGCTTCGCCAGCTCATTTAGCATCGGATATTCATCGCGGCAAGGCTCGCACCACGTCGCCCAGAACGTCACCAGCAGCGGCTTGCCCTTATATCGTTCAACAAGTTTTGTGTACCCCTGGGCATCGATCAGTTCCGGGTCTTTCGC
>DATFZN010000072.1:0-4844 GCA_035314425.1 Candidatus Acidiferrum sp.
TCGCTTCATGCCCAAGGGAGAATTGCGGGACACAATGGTTTCGATGGTTCGTAACAATTTTAAAATGGCGCATTACGAGAAAGGCAAGGTGATTGACGGCGTAGTGTTCATTGAAATCGACGGAAAGAAGAGTTTTATCGTACCTCTTAACGATACGTCATGGAATTTTCGGAAATTCACCGTATTCATGAACGAAGTGCTTTCCGAACTAGGGAAGGCTATCTAATTGCCATCCAGTCATAAGCCGGACGCATAACTGGCCTACTTCCGTTCTTCAGCAAATCGTGAACGATAGCCTGGACGTTTTCGCACTGGAAAATTTCGCCGCAAAACGTGAGACGCGGGTGAGATCTAGGCCTTCCGAGATTTACATTTTTCCTCCGCTGGCGAAATCGCCTTTATTTTATTGGCGATTTTGGTGGACGAGACCGGGATCGAACCGGCGACCTCCTCGTTGCGAACGAGGCGCTCTCCCAGCTGAGCTACTCGCCCATCCGATGCGCATCTGGAAAGACTACCCGATAAATTTAACAGAGACGGGGAATACCGGCAACGGGGAAGCCCGCAGAATGTCGCAGGCAATCCGCCTTTGGTAGAAGAAAAACAAGTTACCCCAGAACTCGGGAGTCGAGGGCAGGAACACACTGGCCCGCATCGCGTTTATCAATCTGGTGTACTTGCGGGTGCTGTGCCGGAGGCGAGTGAGATCGCTTAGAGCATCTGTCTGGATAAGCCAAAGCTCGCGAATTGAAACGAACCACCGCTTGCAGCTCTTGCATGATGCGGCCCTCAAGAGGTCGCTCTGATCTCCTGCTGAGACCGTATTCGATGTAACCAGACTAGTAGCTAGGGTTGGTCGTTTGCCGAAAGTGGAGCCCCGCTCCGCTGCGCCACTACCTTCCGCGCGTTTTCGTACAGCGCCCGCGCCTGCGGAACGGACTCGACGGCCTTTTGAACTTGCGGATCGGCTTCTAGCAATACCTTAAAGCCTTCCTGTGTGCCGTATGTCGACATGAAGACTTCCTGCTTAATCTTGCGCTTGATCCAATCCAGGTTCTCGGCGTATTCCGGTTCCGTGTACTTCACGTCGTGCTTCGCCAGATAGTGCCGGAATTCGTGCAGGATGTTCTCATCGACCTCGAAACTGTGCGTGATCGTTGGCTTCGTGCCGAGGTAATACCGCGTAAATCCCGCCACACCTTGTTCGGCAGGGAAGAACACGTCGTCTCGATACATTGTCTGTTGGAACTTGTCCGGCTTTGGCATCGTCACGAGGATGTCAGGCGTGATGCCACCTCCCCCGGTGACTTGGCGGCCGCTATCGGTCTGTCGAATCTCGGTCGGATGATCGGGAACCTTGCGCTCGTAGTGGTATTCATAGAGCGAGATCGACTTGTAATCGCGTTGAATCAGCCGCCCGCTTGGGGTGTAGTAGCGCGCAGTCGTAAGCGCCAACCCGGTATTTTCGGACAACGGCTGAACGGTTTGCACCAGGCCCTTGCCAAACGTTGTCTCGCCAACAATCAGGCCACGATCGTGGTCCTGAATGGCCCCGGCAACGATTTCTGCGGCCGACGCTGAATTGTTATTCACGATGACCACGACGGGAACATTCATGCCTTGATTGCCCCGAATCGCGGTGAACCGGCGCTCTGGCGCACTCCGTCCATGATAAGAAACGATGGTCTGGCCCTTCTCCAGGAACATATCGCCTACGGCAACCGCTTCATTCAGCAACCCACCCGGATTGCCGCGCAAATCAAATATCAAACCGTCCAGGGTCGGTGCACCCAGTGCCTTCAACGCATCCGCAATTTCGCGGTCCGTCGTTTCGTTAAACTGTGAAAGTCGGATGTAGCCGATTCCGGGCTTCAGCATGAATGCGATATCAACAGAATGTCGGGGAATTTCATCGCGCGTAACGGTAAAAACGAGCGGATCTGCGAATCCCTCGCGATTCACCGTGATCTTAACGACAGTGCCCTTAGGGCCCTTAAGCATGTCCGCTACTTCACTGGTGGTCAAGCCCTCGGTCGATTTGTCATCCACCTTCATAATCATGTCGCCCGGCCGAAGCCCCGCGTTATAGGCAGGTGCGCCGACATACGGGGACATCACTACCGTGTGATTCTCGCGGGGAGCGACGACCATGCCAACGCCGTAGTATTTCCCGCGTTGATCTTCGCGAAGGAGGGCAAATTGCCGTGAATCAAAAAAATTCGAGTGCGGATCGAGCATCCGCAACATTCCGGGAATAGCCCCCTGGTAGACCACTTTATCTACATCGACCGGGTCGGCGTAGTTCGATTGCACCACGTCGAGAACCTTGGAGAAGTCGAGTACCGCCGTTTGGTAATCGTCTGAAGTGCTGGATGTAGCGCGGACAGAGGGGCCATAGATGGCGCCGAGGCCGGCAGAGAGAGCTAGAACTACGATTACGATCACGAACCCACGGCGTTCAGCGTTCATTGTTACAGTACCTCGCGGTTTGACCGGCGGTTCCGCCGGGGATTCTGCAAATCTCTCAAAACCACCTGCAAAACTGCAGTATAACATGAGGATTGCCAACTGTCGTTTGACAGAGGTGGCTGCCCTTTCTATGATGCACACAGGGCGTGAAAGGACTGTATCGGGACATGTTGAGCATTCCTCACATGATTGTGGTCTTTGTGGTGGTTTTGGTGATTTTTGGGCCACAAAAGCTGCCGGAATTGGCGCGCAGTTTCGGAAAATTAATGGCCGAATTCCGCAAAGCCTCTGGCGACTTCAAGAGCGCTTTTGAAGAGGAAATGCGAGACTTGGAACGCCAGGCGCGCATCGCGGACCTCAAAAAGCAGGCTGCGGAAGCAACCGCAGCGGCTGCGGCAGCATTAAATTCAATCGGCAATCCGGCTTCCCCTGCGACCCCCGCCGCTACTTTGGCCTCACCTGCAGGAACCGCAACGGAAACGAGTTCCTATCCAGAAAATACTGTAACGAAAGCTCCTGTAATTACGCCGGTCGCGGGATCGGTTCCACGGTTAGACGTTTCTGCCGGGGAGAGCGTGAGCCCGGTTTCGACAGAAATTGTCGCCGAGGCAAAGCAAAGCGAACTCAAATTTGAAGATGAGTTGAGCGATAGCACAACGGCGGAATCCAACCCCTCTCATGACCAACAGCAGCCCGCCTGAACAAACGGACCATTCGCTGACGGCCCGGCTGGAAGAAGCCGGAAGCCAGATGACCTTTTTCGAGCATCTCACGGAACTGCGAAAAAGAATCATCAACTCGCTGTACGCCATTGGCATTGGCGCATTCATCGGCGTCTACTTTGCCCCACGCGTGATTCACTTCATCAATGAACCAATGCAACAGGCACTCACCGCGGCGGGGTACTCCAACAAGCTCTATTACAACCACCCTGCCGGTGCCGTGAATCTGGTGATCACCCTTGGCGTGTATCTGGGGTTGGTCCTTGCCTCGCCGGTCGTGCTCTACCAAATCTGGCTCTTCGTGGCCCCGGCACTCTACAAACATGAGCGCAGCGCGGTTACCGGATTTCTATTCTCCACCGTATTTTTATTCTTAGCAGGTATCGCCTTCGGCTATTTTATCACCCTGCCCTACATCCTGAAGTTCTTGGTGAGTTTCCAGAACTTCGGCGGCACTGTAGCGCCGCTCCTCAGTATCAATGAGTATTTCGACTTGATCCTGATGATTCTTCTTGGTCTGGGATTGGTCTTCGAATTACCCATCCTGATTTTCTTCCTGACACTGTTTGGAATCGTCACCCCAAAGTTTCTCTGGTCCAACCTCCGCTACGCCATCTTGATCATCGCAGTCGTCGCCGCCATCATCACGCCCACTCCAGACGCCACCACCATGCTGATCTTCATGGCTCCCATGGTCGGCCTCTATTTTGTCGGAATCCTCGTTTCCGCCATAGTCGTGCGCAACAAAAACAAAAGATTGGCAGTCGAAGACGCTCGGGCAGGAACGGCCACTTGATGCCCCCCGAACCAAACCTCGCACAGTCACTCCCGACTGTGCTCATTGGTTTCCGTCCTCGTCCCGCGCTACACTCTTCGCCTTTAAGAGTGCGGGTTCGGACACTCCCGTACCAGGCCGGTCTCTTGGTATGTTTCCTTTTTCTCTCTGTTGGCTGCAAATCCGAATCCTCCGGCAAACCGGAACCTCCTTTCATGAGTGCAGTCGCAGGGGATGGCTCCGCCAATACCGAACAAGCCCGAGCCCCCGCAGCTGAAACGACGGGAGGCTTCGACGGTCACCTCGCCTATGAACTTGTCGAAAAGCAAGTCAGCTTCGGCCCCCGCCCCGCGGGCTCGCCTGAGCTCGGCAAGCTGCAGGACTACATGATTGCTGAACTAAAATCCTACGGCTGCATCGTAGAGACCGATGATTTTTCAGCAGACACTCCTGCCGGCCGCCTGCCGATGAAAAATATCCTGGTAAAAATTCCCGGCCAGCAGCAGGGAATTATTCTCCTCGGCACGCACTATGACACCAAAAAGCTTCCCGACTTTGTCGGCGCCGACGACGGCGGCTCTTCGACCGCCGTAATGATGGAAGTAGCCAGGAACCTGTGCGCCCAGAAGCAGCCCGGTAAGAACGCCGTCTGGATCGCCTTCTTCGATGGCGAAGAAGCTGTTAATCGGGAATGGAAAGATCCCGACAACCGCTACGGCAGCCGTCAGATGGCGGCCAAGTTTGCCGCCAGCGGCGCTCTGCCCAGAATCAAAGCCTTCATCCTTGTCGACCTGGTGGGCGGAGAAAATATTATCTTCGCCCGCGATAATAACTCCACAAAATGGCTGAGCGAAATCGTTTGGAAGACCGCCAAGGGT